>NVQY01000054.1 GCA_002400675.1 Paracoccaceae bacterium
AGGCGGCACACGTCGCTAGGCGGCAAAAGCCCCTTGGCATTCGAACGAAAGGCCGCATAATGAGTTGAGAGACCGGAACGAAACCGTGACAGGTCCAAAGGGGAAGAACGAGGGGGGGCAGCACAACTGAAGCGAGCTTTGCGCTTGCTGTTGCGGACCTCATTGCGGACCTCTTTTTGATCCTCGCTGGAAAATTTAACCCATAAAACCAATGAGTTCTGTGTTACTTCAGTCCCTACCGCCGGAGCCATTTTCCACTAAGATTTCAATCCATTGAACCAAACAAGCCTCTGGGGCTTGCTGGGGTTTTCGGTATGTCCTCTGCCTACGGGTGACATATCTCGGGTTTTCGCGGCCTGCTCAACGCGCCAAAGTTACGCATTGGATCACGCGCCACCGGCGCGGAGTCTTGCAAACCGGGTCCCGGAATTTGTCAGGCACGGGCCGACAACTTGTTATGACAGCCATGCCTGTGATAGAGTGAAGAACGATATCAAGTAAGTTTTTAGGAGTTGTGAGTATGCGTCGTTTTGCCGGGGCCATCGTTGCCCTTCCGTTTCTTGCCGCCGCCGTGTTTGCCCAAGAGGCCGATACGATCTTTAGCGGGGCCGAAATCGTCACCATGAACCCCGATCAGCCACAGGCCCAGGCCGTGGCGGTCAAGGATGGCATCATCCTTGCTGTTGGCAACACAGATCAGGTGGTCGCGGCGCACAAGGGCGCAGATACGCAGATCGTGGATGTGGCAGGCAAAACCCTTTTGCCGGGCTTTATCGACCCGCACAGCCATTTCATCAACGCGCTTGGCATGTCGGTACAAGCCAATGTATCCGCACCGCCCGTCGGCCCGGCCAGCAACCCGACGGAAATAGTTGCCGAACTGAAACGATACTTCGACGGCAAACCACGCGGCGCGGATCAGCTGTTCATGGGCTATGGCTATGACGAGAACCTGATGCCCGAGGGACAGCGGCTGACCCGTTACGACCTGGACAAGGAATTTCCCGATACACCAGTGCTGATCATGCATGTGTCGCTGCACGGGGTGGTTCTGAACTCGGCGGCGATGGCGAAATACGGCATCGACGCGAACACCGAAACACCCCCCGGCGGTGTGATCCTGCGGGTCGAAGGGTCCAATGAACCCGAAGGGCTGTTGATGGAAACCGCCTTTTTGCCGATCTTTGAACAGCTGCCGTCACCGGGACCGGACGAGGTGAAACAGCAAATCCTTGACGGGCAGATGATCTATGCCCGCGCCGGTGTCACCACCGGATACGAAGGGGCGACCCATCTTTCCCAGCTGAATACCCTAAAGGATGCCGCCGATCAGGGTCTGTTGTTCATGGATGTCATCGCCCTGCCCTTTATCACCGATCTGGAAAAAACTCTGGCCGAATATCCGGTCGAAGAGTGGATGAAATACGACAACAACCTGAAGATCGGCGGCTGCAAGATCACCGAGGACGGATCGCCCCAAGGCAAGACCGCCTTTTTCACCACGCCCTATCTGACCGGCGGCCCCTCGGGCGAGACCAACTGGAAGGGAGAGCCGACCTTTGCCCCGGAAATGTTCAACAAGATGGTCAAGACCTGCTATGATTTGGGGGTCCAGCTTTATGTTCATACCAATGGCGATGCGGCTGGTGATCTGACGATCACCGCGCATGAACTGGCCGCCGCCGATGATCTGGACGCAGACCGGCGCACGGTTGTGGTTCACAGCCAGTTCGTACGCACCGATCAGCTGGAGAAGTATGTCGAATACAACCTGATCCCATCGTTCTACACCGAACACACGTTCTTTTTCTCTGCCGCCCACGAGGCCAATCGCGGACCAGAACAGACCGCCCGGCTCAGCCCGATGCGCGAAGCGATCGACATGGGGCTGAAGCCAACCAACCACACCGATTTCAACGTCGTGCCCATCGACCAGATGTTCGTGCTGTGGACCGCAGTGACCCGCAAGAACCGCAATGGCAGGGTGATCGGCCCGGACCAGCGGATCACCCCCTACGAGGCGCTTGAGGCCATTACCGTCAACGCCGCCTATCAGGCCTTCGAAGAGGACAGCAAGGGCAGTATCGAGATTGGCAAACGGGCCGATCTGGTGGTGCTGGACGCCAACCCGCTGACGGTCGAGCCGGACGCACTTAAGGATATTACAGTGTTGCGCACCATCAAGGACGGCAAGACGATCTATGCCGCGACCCAGACGGCCAACCCGGCAGCAACCTTTTGCGTGGAAAGCGGCGGCACTTACGAAACCCGTGATTCCGACGCCGGGGCAATCGGCATCTGCATCCTGGCCGATGGCACCGAAGTTGACGCCTGGGCGTATTTCCGCGCTCAGAAATCCTGAAATGACGACTTGCGGCGCTGCGCGTTTCAGCGTGGTGCCGCAGGTCCCGCAAAATCAGTGGCTTGAAAAAGGTTGGAGCGGGCGGCGGGAATCGAACCCGCGTCATTAGCTTGGAAGGCTAAGGTCTTACCACTACACAACGCCCGCGCAACAGATTCACCTGTTATTTCATCACCCCTGAGAGGTCAAGAGTGTGCCGCCAAGCACTTTGGCCGGGACCGGGATTTTTTGCCCGGCGCACACGGGCCACCCCCCCAAAACGCAAAACGCGGCCCTTTTGACAAGGGCCGCGCTTTAAAAATATCGGTCGCTGATAAAGGCTTACGCCAGTGCGAGGTTCACAGCCGACTCGCGGCCGTCACGGCCGGGCTCGATGTCGAAAGTGACTTTCTGGTTGTCGGCCAGGCCGGTCAGGCCGGAACGCTCAACGGCAGAGATGTGCACGAACACGTCCTTGCTGCCGCCATCGGGTGCGATAAAGCCGAAGCCTTTAGTAGAGTTGAACCATTTTACGGTGCCAGTAGCCATCGTAATTTCTCCTGTTTAGTGCTGCCCACGGAATGCGGCAGGTCGGCAAGTTCAGCATGATCGAAGACTGAGCCGGTAACAGGAGCAGTAGGTCGAAAAGATAAACGTTAGCAGCGCTCATATGGGTGACAAAAGCGATTCTTGCAAGGGGTATTAAAATAAGATCGCAAAATAAATGTGACTTTTTCGGGGTGAGGGTCGTTTTTCTTGGGCATGTCTCAGGTTATCGGGTCCGATTGCTGCGCCAGCAGATCAAACACCGCGTCCCGTTCGGCCAGCACCAGCAACAGGGCCACGTCGCCCGGTTGCAGCAGCGCCAGTATCCGGCGCACCCCCGCCAGAGGCGAGTCAGCCGACAGAATCTGATCTGGGCGCATGCCGTTTGCCCGACAAGTTTCGCGGATAAGATCAGGGACGTCGCCCAACTCCCGCCCGCGCAGGTAATCCAGCAGTTCGCAGGCGACCAGAACGTCCGGCCCAAGGCTTAGCGCGGTTTGCGTCACGTCGCGGATGTCGTCGTCTGACCGGTCGCCCGCGTGGCTTAGCAGGATCATCCGGCGCTTGGCCGGGATCGCCGACAAGGCGTCGGCCACGGCGGCGACGGAATGCGGGTTATGGGCGAAATCGACAAACACCCGCGCGCCGTTGACCGCAAATTCGTTGAACCGACCCGGGTTGTCGGTGGGGTCATTGTGGAACCCGGAAAGGCCCTTGCGAATGGCCGCATCGTTCAATCCCAGCGCCCGCGCACCGCAGGTGGCGGCAAGGGCGTTGGACACGTTGTATTGCGCGGCCCCGCCAAGGGTGATGGGGATATCGGCGATGGCGATCACGGCTGTGGTATCGCTGCCATCAAAGTACAGGATCTTGCCCTTGCCAGCCCATGCGCAGGGCTGATGCGCCGCGCGGGCCGTGGCAATCTGTGCATTGCCCGGATCAAGCGAGAACCAGCAGATGCGCGCCTCGGTCTGCGCCGCCTCGGCCACCACATAAGGGTCGTCAGCGTTCAGGATCAGCGCGCCACCGGGGGCCAGCGCGCGGTGCACGGCAAACTTGGCGCGGGCCAGTTCCGGCACCGTGTTGACCCCGTATTGACCAAGGTGATCGGCGGCCACGTTGGTAACGATGGCCGCACGCGCCGCGCGGGTGGGCAGGCCACGGCGCAGGATGCCGCCACGTGCCACTTCGAGGCAGGCCACCTCAAGCCGTTGGTCGCGCAGCAGCAGGCGCGCGCCCCCCGGACCGGAATAATCGCCACGATCCAGCACATCGTCGCCAACCCGGACAAAATCGGTCGAAGTCAGCCCCGACACCTTGCCCGCCGCCTTGCCAATCGCCGCCAGCAGGCGGGTTGTGGTCGTCTTGCCATTGGTGCCGGTGATCAGGGCGACGGGGACGTTGTGCAGGCGGTCCCAGTCCACATTGCCGGGCGTGGGGAGCGCGCCCACGGCCCACGTCTGAGACCCGACCCCATGGCCAACCGACAGCTCGTCATCGTCGCACAGCACCTCTGTGCCCCGCCGCGCGCCTTCGGTCAGCAGGGCGATCAACGGTGGATTGGCCTCGCGCGCCATGACGGCTGTCAGATCGGCGATCATCGCCGCGAAATCGCCGGATTGGCACCCCAGAAGGTCGCTCGCACAGAAATACCACGCGGTTTCGGCAACAAAAACAGCCGAGTACAGCTGATCCATCGGCGCGGACAGGGCAAGGTTGATGCCGCCTTCAAAACCCCGCGCATTCAGGTGTTGATCGCCCCAGCCGACCGCATCCAGCACCAGACGCGCATGTTTATGCCACGCTGCGGTGATCTTGTCCGCCTCCATATCCGAGGCAACCTGAACCACCGCGCCGGGATGGTCCCACAACAGGCCGGGACCGGTCAGGCGGCGGCAATCCTCGACCTTAAGGCCCGGCGATGTCGGATAGTCGATGCTCAGGGCGTCTTCGATGTCCTCAATCGGATCCATCGCCTAGTCACCGTCTTCGTCGGTATTACGCGCCAACCGCACACCGCGTTCGTCACGAATAAGCGTCTCGCCTTCGGTCTCAAAATCCCCGACCAGCGGTGATTTGCTTTGCGTTTCTGTCGGTTTGACTGGATTTTCACGCTCTTCGTCCGACCGAAAATGCACGACCTGTTTCCAGCACCGCGCCGAGTTGTCGCCGAATATCACCAGCAGATCGCCGTCCTGCGCCATTTCCAACGCGCTATCAATCGCCGTCACCTCGTCGGCAATCATGGTGATGGCGTCCTCGGAAACGCCGTGATGGATCAAACCGGCGCGCAACATATCGGGGATTTCATTGTCGCCGCGCCCGCGCCGGTTGTCGTCGGCCTTGCAGATGTAATGGTCGAAATGCCCGGCCAGAATGCGGGTCGCCTCGAACACGTCCTCGTCGCGGCGATCCCCCGGCACGGCCACCACCAACAGACGCCGGCCGGTCACATCCATCCGGTCGGCCAGATCGGCAATCGCGCCAAAGGCCGCCGGGTTATGGGCGTAATCCAGCAGCACCTTGAAGGCGTGTTCGTCGTAAACATTTGTGCGCCCCGGGGCCTGAAAGAAACTGGTGTCAAAGGTGCGCAACCCATGGCGGATATTGTCCAGATCGACCCCGAAACAGAACGACATGGCGGTGGCAAACATGGCGTTCTGCACGTTATACAGCGCCTTGCCCTCAAGCGTCGCAGGCACCAGATGCGACCACAGCACCGGCATGTGCATGCCGTTGTGATAGATGGTGATCATGTCGCCGTTCATGCCTTTTTCCAGCACCACGGCGTGGCCACCGGCCTTGATATGTTCCTTAACCAGCGCATGATCGGCGTTCATGGTGATATAGCAGATCGACTGCGCCTGACAGAAATCCGCCATCCGCAAACAGTGGATGTCGTCGGCGTTCAGCACCACGGTATCGGTGGCCGATTCCACCACCACCCGCTTGACCACGGCCAGTTCTTCGACCGTGTTGATGCCGCGCAGGCCCAGATGATCGGCGGTGACATTGAGACAAGCGGCAACGTTTGAGCTGGAATAGCCAAGACCCGAGCGTACCAGCCCACCGCGCGCGGTTTCCATCACCGCGAAATCCACCGAAGGGTCACGCAGGACGATGTGGGCTGATTTTGGACCGGTCATGTCGCCTTTGACCGACAGCTTGCCATCCACATAGACCCCGTCGGTCGAGGTCATGCCAACCGTCTGGCCCGATGTTTTCATGATATGCGCCAGCATCCGCGAGGTCGTGGTTTTGCCATTGGTGCCGGTGATTGCGGCGATGGGAATGCGCTTTTCAGTGCCGACCGGGAACAGCATGTCCATCACCGCCCCGGCCACGTCGCGCGGAATGCCCTCGGACGGGGCGACGTGCATGCGAAAGCCCGGCGCGGCGTTGACTTCGACGATGGCGCCGCCGATTTCCTTGTAGGATCTTGTGATGTCGTCGATCAGGAAATCCACCCCGCCCACGTCCAGCCCAACGGCCATGATCGCGCGTTCGGCCATGTCGCGGTTGTCGGGATGCACCACATCCGTCATGTCAATCGCCGTGCCCCCGGTCGACAGGTTGGCGGTTGAGCGCAGGTACAGGATTTGCCCCTCCGGCAGCACGGTTTCTTCGGTGACGCCGGCCTCTTCCATCAACCGATGCGCCTGATTGTCCAGTTCAAGATTGGTCAGCACCTTTTCATGGCCGATACCCCGGCGCGGGTCGCTGTTCACTTCGTCGATCAGTTCGGCGATGGATTGCTTGCCATCGCCGCGCACATGGCCGGGCACCCGTTTGGCCACCGCGACCAGCTTGTTATCCACCACCAACATACGGTGATCAAAGCCGGTGACAAAGCTTTCCACCAGAATGGCGCGGCTTTTGGAATGGGCGCGGGCCTCTGCAAAGGCCACTTCGACCTCGTCGTCGGTGTTGAGATTGATCGACACGCCGCGCCCGTGGTTGGCGTCCAGTGGTTTCAGGACAACCGGGTGACCGATACGGCGCGCGGCGCGCATGGCTTCGCGCGGGGAATAGACCATGGATTGCAGTGGCACCGGCAGGCCAAGGTCGCTCATCAGGTTGTGGGTGTCTTCCTTGTCGCAGGAAATTTCCACGGCTATGTGACTGGTTTTACTGGTTATTGTCGCCTGAATGCGCTGTTGGTACTTGCCATGGCCGAACTGCACCAGGGAATATTCGTTGAGGCGAATCCACGGAATGTCGCGTTCTTCGGCCGCTGCCACAAGGGAACCGGTCGAGGGGCCAAATTCGCGGCGTTGGGCCGACAGGACAAAGGACTTCAGCTCCTCCTCCCAATCAAACTCATCGTCGAATTCGTAACCGGTCTGCGCCTTGAGGTCCTCGGGCAGCAGATGCATCAACAACCGCAGCGCCAGCTTGCCGGCGGCCAGCCCCACGTCGCGCTGACCATAGGCGTAGACCATGTTGTAATGGCCCTTGTCGCCGGTGCTGCGGGTCCGCCCGAATGTCACATCGGTCCCGGCGCGGCCTTGGATCTCCAGCGCGCAATGTTCCATGATGTGGCCCATCCAGGTGCCGTCGCCTTCGCGCAGACGGCGGATAAAGCCGCCCGGTTCACGGTAGGAACAGCCGTGTTCGCGCAGACCCGGCAAGGCGTCGATCAGGGTGTCGATAAAGGCGTCGCCAATGCGCGCTGACGGCCAATCCTCTAACGCCCCCAGATCGACCACATGGCGGATGACAGGAAAGCTGGCCCAGACATTTGGGCCGACAAAGACATTGGTCGCGACGATTTTCATATAGCAGGCCCTTTAACTGACATTTTCAGCTATTGTGACGCGCACGTTCGGAATGACAACCGTTTCAGGCAGGTAAAGAGCAAAAACCTGCATGTTCGTCGGGCGGAAACGCGTGACGGCTGGTCAGATCATAACGGCAGCCCTGCCCCATCACGTCCAAACGCAACCCCAACAGGCTAAGCGCCTCGCCAGTGCCCGCGTCCCACATCGACGAATGGGTCAGGTGGCTGGCATCAACCACGGTGACCGCCCCACTGCCGACGACTTCGAACACGTTGTCGGGACCGATAAAGGCACCGGTGTCCTCGTCAATTCCGAGGCCAATCAGGAACGGATTGAACGAGGAGGCGGTCAACAGCCGCCCCAAGCGGTTCCGCTGGGTGAAATGCTGATCAATGATCACCGCGTTGGTCAGGCCCAATCCCGGCGCAAGATTGATGTTGCCCTCGGCGGGGGCGGAATTGCCCGGACCGCCGGCGATCATATGTTCCGACATCACCGACGCCCCCGCAGAAGTGCCCGCGACCGGCACCCCGGCGGCGTTCTGGCGGCGTATCTTCTGGGCCACAAGCGTACCGCCCAGGATGGTGGACAGGCGCAGTTGATTGCCGCCGGTCAGAAAGATGCCGGTGGCACGGTCCAGCATGTCGGCAAAGGCCGGATTGTCGCAATCGGCGCGTTGGGTGATGGGCAGGAATTCGACCCGCCCCGCGCCCAGTTCGGTGAAGATACGGTTGTAATCGGGCCCGGTTTCCTCAAGCCGCGATGCGGTTGGGATGACGATGATATCGGCGTCGCCGTCGCCCGACAATTCCACGAATTTGCGGTGGATCGCCATGTCCTTGACCCGGTCCTCGCCGCCGCCAATGGGGATGATGAACCCGCGCGGGGTGTCTTCGGATACGGGGGCTGGGCACATGGGATCGGGGTCTTTCGGGTATTTCCAACTGAGTCGGGGGGCTTTTACGCCTCTGCTTCAAAGGTTCCCAGAACAATCGCCTTCTGGTCGCGCACATGCCAGCGTCCCAGTGCCATCACATCGCGGATTTGCCCCGTGTCACTGATCACCAGCAGGTCGGCATCCTTGCCGATCGCCAATCGCCCCTTGTGGTGCAGTTTCAGCAAATCGGCGACATTCGACGTCAGCATCGGCAGCGCTGCATCCATCGCCACCCCCTGCGCCAAAAGCACCTGCAAGGTTTCCGGCAGGGTCGCCGACAGGCCGACCCCAATGCGGGTCAGATTGCCCTGTCTGTCGAACGCGGGCAGACACCCGCCGCCGTCAGAACTGACCGTCAGGCGGTCGGCAGGAAGGGCGCGCGCGGTGTATTCCAGATAAGCCTCCGCCGCCGAGACCCCCGGTTCCACGTGGCCGGCGGGAAAGGCGGTCAGGTCAATGTAACAGCCATATTCAGTCAGCGACAGTGCCTCTTGGAACAGCGGTTTGTTGCGGTTCACATGGGTTGGATTGAACACGCGGGCAGGAATTTCGCAAGTCTCCAACGCGGCGCGCAGCAGGGCCAGACGCCGCTCCCCGTCGCCCAGATGGCAATGCACGATGCCCGCCTTGCCGGTCATCATACCGCCCACATAAGCGTCAGAGGCAATGCGCAGGAATTCATCCAGCGTCGGCTGGCTGGACCGGTGATCCGACAGCGCCAACTCGCCCACGCCAATGATCGGGTCGACAAAGGCGATGTCGCTGCGTACCGACCCGGTCAGGGTGGTCAGCGGCACATGATAGCCGCCCGTATGGCACCACGCCGACAGCCCTTCTTCGCGCAGGCCATAGCATTGGGTCACCAGCGTCTGGGTGTTGCGGGTCACGTCGTCGGTGCCCAACACGCCAACCACGGACGTCACCCCGGCAAGGGTAAACGCGCTAAGCCCTACCGGCGGCACCCGGCTGGCCGGGCCGGTTTCGCCCCCGCCCCCGGTGACATGCGCGTGCTGGTCGATGAAACCGGGCACAACGCAGGCCCCATCCGCGTCGATAACCAACACCTCAAGACAGGGATCAAGGGTGGGCACTTCTGGCCCGAGATAGGCGATTTTCCCGCCTGCGATCAGGATGTTGCACAGACCAAGCGGCGCGGGCGCATAGGTGTTCGCGTTACGAATCAGTGTCAGCATTACGGCCTCTTGCGATCGTGGTGTTCCATGTGTTCCAGGCGCGCGCGGGCCTGCCACGTCAGTTCAGGTCGATCTTGAGGCCAATGTACGGCCCGTGCTGCACCGTGTCATAGGCGAACAATCCACCGGGTTGGGTGGTGCTGTAATCGACGCTGAAATAGCGGTAGCCAAAGGAAAGCGAAGTCCTCTCCCACGGGCGATAATCGAACCCAACGGCGGCCGCGACCTGCAAATCATTGCCACCAACCCCGAACCCGCCCAGTTCCAGCGAGGCAACCGTGGTCCAGCGGTCATTCAGCCGCCACATGCCGCGCGCGCCGATCACCGGTTCGATCCAGGATTCGTCGCCGCCGGCGGAAATGCCGACCGCTGGGAATGGCGGCTGGATAGTCACAACCTGACGGATCGAGTTGTACCGCGCGCCCGCTTGCAGATCTATCGAATAGGGCTGACCGTTGCCGGCATTGGTGCCATAGGCCACGCGATAAGCGCCCATGACAGAGAACCATTTCTGCCGATTGTTGACGCCGTAAAGCGTGCCCAGAACCGGGCCGGTGCCATTGGCGGAAATGCTGGTATAGCTGGCATCGACAATCACGCCCAGATTGCCATTCCACGCCTCGACCCGTCCGGCGGCGGCGAAGTCAAGCAAGTTCAGAACGTCGCTAAGGCTTAGGTCGAACGGCGCGGCATTCCCGTTTACGGTCGAGGTGCCCGTGGTGCTGGTCGGCAGGAACCCGGTCAGGGTAAGGTTATAGCGCCAGCCATCTTCGGATTGACCCGGCAATGGCAACGGATCGGCGCTGGCTTGGGTCATGGGCAGGGTGGCAAGGCCAAGGCCAAGCGCAGCGGACAGTATTCTGGCGATCATCAGAGTCCTCATGGGTTGGCAAACGGGAATCAGTCCGGTTTGGTCGGACAAGACTATACGCCCGTTGGCCCGGCACGCAAAGAGGGCATCCCAGCCCCCGTACCCCGCCAGTACATATTGCCGGGCGCGGGCAAAAGGGTAAGGATGTGACCAACTGCAATACGCATCCACAAGATCAACAAGGGACCCAGGCATGACCAGCAACTCTTACGATTCCGGGCGGTTGAACCTGCCGTTTGTCGGCATCTGCACCTTTGGCAAATACCCATACGTTCAGGACTGGGACGCGATTGACGCCGATGTGGCGGTGATGGGCGCGCCGTATGATTTCGGCTGCCAGTGGCGCAGCGGCGCGCGCATGGGACCACGGGCGATCCGCGAAGCCTCCACGCTGTTCTCGTTTGGCCACGCGGGGGCCTATGACTTTGAGGATGACGTGACTTACCTGCCGGCGGAAACCACCCGGATTGTCGATATCGGTGACGCTGACATCATCCACACTGACACCGTGCAAAGCCATGCCAACATCGAATTTGGCGTGCGCAAGATACTCGCCGCAGGGGCGTTGCCGGTGGTGATGGGCGGCGATCATTCAATCAATATCCCTTGCATCAATGCGTTCGACGACCAGGGTCCGATCCACGTGGTGCAGATTGACGCGCATCTGGATTTTGTCGATGAACGCCACGGGGTGCGCTTTGGTCATGGCAACCCGATGCGGCGGGCGGCGGAAAAGTCCTATGTCACGGGGCTTAGCCAGATTGGCATCCGCAACGTGTCGTCAACCGCGCGCGATGGCTACGAGGACGCGCGTGCCATGGGGTCGGACATCCAGTCGGTGCGCCATGTGCGCGCACTGGGGATCGAGGGCATGCTGGCGCGTATTCCCAAAGGCGCGCGCTATTATGTGACGATCGACATCGACGCGTTTGATCCCTCTATCGCGCCGGGCACGGGCACCCCCAGCCACGGCGGGTTTCTGTATTACGAAGTGCTGGAACTGCTGGCGGGGCTGGCCAAACGCGGGACTATTGTGGGCGTAGATCTGGTCGAAGTCGCGCCGGATTACGACCCCACCGGGTCCACCAGCACGTTGGCGGCGCAGGTCCTGATGAACCTGATTGGCCGCATTCTGCATGCGCGATCCGCCTGACGCCACGCTGCCCCGGGAGCTGATCCGGAGCAGCGGCGATCTATCTTGACGAAGCCGCGTCCCGCATGGTGCTGGGCAGATAGGTGGCAAGCTCTGGAAAGGCGATCATGATGAACACCATCCCCACCATGATGGCAAACAACGGCAGCGCGGTCTTGGCGATATAGCCCATCTCGTGCTTGGTGATCGCCTGCATCACGAACAGGTTAAAGCCAATCGGAGGGGTGATCTGCGCCATTTCCACCACCACGACGATAAAGATGCCGAACCAGATCAGGTCAATGCCAGCGCCTTCGACCATCGGCTGTACGATCGCCATGGTCAGAACCACCGACGATATCCCGTCCAGAAACATGCCCAGCACGATATAGAACACCATCAGCGCCATCAGCAGCGAAAACGTCGACAAACCCAGCCCGTTGATGAATTCGGCCAACGCGCGTGGCAATCCGGTGAACCCCATCGCCAGCGTCAGCGCCGTGGCCCCCATCAGGATCAGCGCGATCATCGACGACGTGCGGGTCGCCCCCAGCAGGCTTTGCACAAACGCCTCCCATGTCAGCGACCCCTGCATCGCCGCCAGCAACAGTGAGCCAATGACCCCAATCGCCGCCGCCTCTGTGGCTGTGGCCCAGCCGCCATACATCGACCCGATCACCACCAATATCAACAGCACGATCGGGATCAGGAACCGCGATTCCTTGAGCTTTTCGACAAAGGTCATCCGGTCGGCGATCACCGGCACTTCGCTGGGGCGCAAAAACGACCACCCAGCCACATAGGCCATGAACAACAACGCCAACAGCAACCCCGGAAACACCCCGGCCATGAACAGCTTGGAAATGGATTGCTCTACCGTGACGCCGTAAACGATCAGCGTCAGCGATGGCGGGATCATCAGCCCCAGCGTGGCCGCCCCGGCCAGCGTGCCGACGATCATGTATTCAGGATAGCCGCGCTTGCGCAGCTCGGGGATCGACATCTTGCCCACCGTGGTCAGCGTCGCCGCCGAAGACCCGGACACCGCCGCAAAAATGGTGCAACCGACGATGTTCACATGCACCAGCCCCCCCGGCAGGCGCTGCATCCACGGGGCCAACCCGCGGAACATGTCAGACGATAACCGACTTCGATACAGGATCTCTCCCATCCAGATGAACAGCGGCAGCGCGGTCAGCGTCCAGCTTGAACTTGAGGTCCAGATGCGGGTCAGCATGGCGTCACCAGCAGGGCGGGTGGTGAACATCTCCAGCCCCAGATAGGCCACGCCAAACAGCGCCAGCCCAACCCAGACGCCGGTGCCCAGCAACAGGAACAGCGCAAACATGAAGATGATGACAAGATATATCTCGTTCATGGCGCGTTACTCCCCGTGCGCGTCAAGCGCGTCTTCTTCGATGTTGTGGTCACCCAAGACCAGCAACGACAGCAGATGGTCGATGAACGAAATCGCCAGGATCACCAGACCGACCGACATGGCGATCTGCGGCATCCACAGCGGCGTGGCATCCTGCCCCTGACTGATGTCATTCCAGCGCGCCGATTCCAGTGTGAGCTTTATGCCGTGATAGGCAAAGAAA
>NVQY01000055.1 GCA_002400675.1 Paracoccaceae bacterium
GGCCGCGCGGGTCGAGCACGTCAAGCAATGCCTGCCCGAGATCTGCACGCTTGATTGCGGCACGATGAATTTTGCCGAGTCCGATTATGTGATGACCAACACGCCCGGCATGCTGGTGGCGATGGGGCGGATGATGACGCATCTTGGGGTCAAGCCAGAGATCGAGGCGTTTGACACGGGGCATTTATGGTATGCGAAACAACTGGTTGCCGATGGGGTTCTTGAGGGGTCGGCTTTGGTTCAGCTGTGCATGGGGGTGCCGTGGGGCGCGCCGGATGATCTGAATACCTTCATGGCGATGGTCAACAATGTGCCTGACGACTGGACGTTTTCCGCCTTTGGGCTGGGGCGCAATCAGATGGCGTATGTGGCGGCCTCTGTGTTGGCCGGGGGCAATGTGCGGGTCGGGCTTGAGGATAATCTGTGGCTGGGCAAGGGCGAATTGGCCGAAAACTGGCAGTTGGTAGAGCGGGCCGCGAATATCGTCGAGAATATGGGCGCGCGGGTGATTGGGCCGGCCGAAGTGCGCGAAAATCTGGGGTTGACTAAAAGGGCGATGGCGGCATGAAGGTGGACAAGCGGATTGCGGCGATCATTGGCGGGGGGGTTATCGGCGGCGGTTGGGCCGCGCGGTTCCTGCTGAACGGGTGGGATGTGCGGGTGTTCGACCCGGACCCGGAGGCCACGCGCAAAATCGGCGAAGTTCTGGACAATGCGCGCCGCTCTTTGCCGGGGTTAAGTGATGTGATGCTGCCAGACGAGGGCACCCTTAGTTTTCACGATACCATGTCAGAGGCCGTTGCGGGGGCCGCGTGGATACAGGAAAGCGTGCCAGAGAGGTTGGCGCTAAAACGTAAGGTTTACCAAACCTTACAGGAACATTGTAATGTGGATGCCGTGATAGGATCGTCCACCTCAGGGTTCAAACCGTCCGAGTTGCAGGGCTGTGCCACGCGCCCCGAACAGATCATGGTCGCGCATCCGTTCAACCCGGTTTACCTGTTGCCGCTGGTGGAACTGGTGACGACTCCGGCCAATGATGCGGGGCTTGTCGAGACGGCCAAAGATGCCCTGTCCGGGCTGGGGATGTTCCCTTTGCACCTGAGGAAAGAGATTGACGCCCATGTGGCTGACCGGTTCCTTGAGGCGGTCTGGCGCGAGGCGCTTTGGCTGATCAAGGATGGCATCGCCACCACCGAGGAAATCGACAACGCGATCCGTTACGGTTTTGGCATCCGCTGGGCGCAGATGGGCTTGTTCGAGACCTATCGCGTGGCCGGGGGCGAGGCCGGGATGGCGCATTTTATCGAACAATTCGGGCCTTGCCTGAAATGGCCGTGGACCAAGCTGATGGATGTGCCGGAATTGACCGAGGAACTGGTTAAAACCATTGCGGATCAGTCGGATACGCAATCGGGTGCGCATTCGATCCGTGGGCTTGAACGGATCAGGGACAACAATCTTGTGGGCATGATGCGTGCGCTCAAGGCGCAGGATTGGGGCGCGGGCGCATTGCTGAACCAACAAGACAAGGCGCGCGCGCAAGGCACGGTTCTGACCGCACGGGCCGACGAAATTGCCGACCCAGGGCAGCCGATTGTTACCGTGCGCCGCGCGGTGCCGCTGGACTGGACCGATTACAACGGCCACATGAACGAAGCGCGCTATCTGCACGCGTTCTGCGATGCCACGGATCGTTTTATGGAACTGATCGGCTGTGACGCCGACTATATTTCCTCGGGCGGCAGCTATTTTACCGCCGAGACCCATATCCGCCACCTGCAAGAGGTGCACGCGGGCGCGCGGATCGAAGTGCGCACGCGGGTTCTGGGTGGCGCGGGCAAGAAAATGCACCTGTGGCACGAGATGTACAAGGGCGATGAATTGCTGGCCACAGGCGAACATATGCTGATCCACGTGAGCCTTGAAACCCGCCGTCCTAGCGTGCCGGGACCAATGGTTGCGGCGGCGCTGACCCGGATTGCAGAGGCGCAGGCAAGGCTGGCGATGCCCGACGGGGCAGGGCGGTTTGTTGGCGCGCCAAGGTGATCCGACGCCGGGGCTGGCTAACCTGCCACCCCCGGCATCAGGTCAGCTTATCACGCAGCGCGCGCAGATAGACCGGCAGGTCACGCGCGGTTGTGTCTGACTCGCGGACCAGCATGTCAAAATGGGTGGTAAAGGTCTCGATCCGGTCACGGTCGCGGAACGCCAGATAATGCGACCCGGCGTAGAATACGCATAACAGCGGGCCAAAAATGGTCAGCGGCGCGGAATAAAGTCGCCTCGCATCAAACAGATAGACCCTCAGGCGCGGATACAGTTGGTCGGCCAGTGCCAGAAACCGGTCGATTTGATTGCGGCGGATGTCCAGCGGCAGACCGCTGTAATACCCGGTGGCGGCGGCAAAGCACTCAAGCTCATACAGTGGCATGGCGATTTCATAATCCGAACGCGCCAGCCGCATCCATTGCAACCGGTCCTCGGACGCGCCAATCGCCTGCGTTGCGGTGCGCCCCAGATGCGGCGCGTATTCCCATTCCAGCATCTCGCGGGTTTTCAGCATGTCGGGCAGGGCGGCCGGCACATGCCGGACCTTGTAGCCAGCGGCCTCTTGGTGCCACTCAAAAATGCGTTCATCCACCAGCGCGCGGGGGGCCTTGGACAGCGTCAGCGACCCGGCCAAAAGCTCTGCCGCGCTTTCGGGGCGGTCGGACAGCGACAACAGCCAATCGGCGGACACCCCCAGCGCCGAGGCACACGACCCAATCACATGCGCGTTCGGCAGGCGCGCGCCGTCGCCCTTGAGAAGCTGCGAAACCGTGGACCGGTCAACGCCGATCATCCGCGCCAGCGCGCTTTGGCTGATCTGCCCGTCCTGCATTGCCCGCGCCAGACGGGTGCGAAACTGGGCCGCGCGGACGCGTTTGTCGATATTTATAACCATACGTAGATTAATATCACAGATGCAGAGTTTTGTTAATCATATTCGGAATTCTCACAGGTGCATCTGCGCGGTAACAACGTGGCAAGCCAACACCCTCAGGAGCCATCATGGAAACCCGCACGCGATCCCTCGTCAAGGCTACAATCTGGAGCATCATGGGATTGGCGGTCATGGCCATCGTCGGCGGAATCGCCACCGGGTCGATCTGGGTCGGCGGCACAATGGCGCTGATCAACACCGGCATCGGTTTGGTGACATACGTGATTTACGAACGCATCTGGGCGTCAATCGGCTGGGGCCGTCATGTCTGAGCCGTTGCAAAAAGCCGGGCGCGAGTGGCTGACGTTAACCTTGATTGTAGCCTGCTATGCCACCTGGATTGCCACGTTGCTCTGGGGCGCTGACTGGTCGATCCTGCTTGCCACACTGGCGAGCATGCTGGTGGTGGCGTTCCATTCCTCGCTGACCCACGAGGTGCTGCATGGCCACCCGTTCAAGTCCAAAGCGCTGAACGAAGCATTGATGTTCCTGCCGCTGTCTTTATTCATCCCCTACAACCGGTTTCGCGATCAACACCTGTCGCACCACCGGGATTCCAACCTGACAGACCCCTATGACGACCCGGAATCAAACTATCTTGACCCGGCCGTTTGGGCGACCTTGCCGGGCTGGAAACGCATGATCTACCGTGCAAACAACACGCTGGCCGGGCGCATATTGCTGGGGCCGGGGTTGGGGCAGACCAATTTCTTTATCGAAGAATGGCGCGCGGCCCGGCGTGGGGACCGTGCCGTTTGGCTGGCATGGGCGCTGCACCTGCCGGGGGTGGTTATTGTGCTGTGGGTGGTGTCCTTGTCGGACATGCCGATCTGGGCCTATGTTGTGGCCGCCTATCTTGGCCTTGGGCTGATCAAGATCCGCACCTTTCTTGAACACCGCGCCAATGCGTCGGTCCGCGGGCGCACGGTGATTGTCGAAGATCGCGGGCCGTTGTCTTATCTGTTTTTGAACAATAACTTGCACGTCGTTCATCACATGAACCCCACGGCCGCATGGTATGACCTGCCGGGGCTGTATCAGCGCGGCAAAGAGCGCTATCAATCCTGCAACGAAGGTTACGTCTACCCGTCTTACGCCCGCATTTTCCAACAGTATTTCCTGCGCGCCAAAGACCCGATTGCACATCCGCTCTGGCCCGCCGAGTAAATTCAGGCCATAGCGGGGGTCATGAGCCTTTGGATTCTCGTCACCCTTGCCGCCGCGGTCTTTCAGACGCTGCGATTCATGCTGCAAAAAAGCCTGAGCACCACGCGGCTGTCGGCCACCGGGGCCACGTTTGCGCGGTTTGCCTATTCCGCGCCGATCATCGCGGCGGTTCTGGCCGGATACCTGATGGTGTCGGGGCGTGAACTGCCACCGCTAAGTGCAGCGTTCTGGGGTTATGCCCTGACCGGGGGGCTGGGCCAGATTCTGGCGACGATCTGTGTGGTGGCGCTGTTCAAACAACGCAATTTCGCCGTGGGCATCATGTTCAAGAAAACCGAAGTCATTCAAACCGTGCTGGTCGGCCTGCTAATCCTTGGCGAAGGCGTCAGCTGGGCTGGTTTCGGAGCCATTCTGATCGGGTTGACCGGCGTGCTGACCCTGTCAAAAAGCCCCGGCGGCACCGGTCATTGGTGGCAACACCTGACCAACCGGGCAGCGGTGCTGGGCCTGGGGTCGGGGGTGTTGTTTGCCATCTCGGGCGTGACCTATCGCGCCGCATCGCTTGAATTGTCGGGGTTGGAACCAGTGTTTCGCGCCGGCATCACGCTGGCGGCGGTTACGTCCGCGCAGATGATCGCCATGGGCGCGTGGCTGGCATGGCGCGACCGGGACGAGTTGCGCGCGGTCTGGGGGGCCAGACGCACGGCCCTCTGGGTTGGCCTGTTCAGCATGGGCGGTTCGTTCTGCTGGTTCATCGCCTTCACGCTGCAAACCGTGGCCTATGTAAAGGCGCTGGGGCAGGTCGAGCTGATCTTTTCGATGCTGGCCTCGGTGTTGTTTTTCCGCGAACGCATTGCGGCGCGCGAAGTCGCCGGAATTGCCCTGTTGGGGGCCAGTATCCTATTGCTGGTTCTAGTGGCCTGATCCCGGCCCACCCACCACGACAGAAAATTTTTCCAAAAATAATTTCACAAGAAAATTTCTGAATTTTCTTGTTCGCCAACATCTTACTCTTCGCGCAACCTGAACCGTTGTATCTTACCGGTCTGGGTCTTGGGCAACTCATCAATGAACAAAACCCGCCGCGGATATTTGTAGGGCGCAATGCGCGCCTTGACGAAATCCTGCAACAGCTTGGCCTGCGCTGGCGACGCCTCTACCCCGTCCTTCAGAACCACATGCGCCTCGACAATCGCACCACGCGCCTCGTCCGGCGCACCGATCACCCCACATTCCGCCACATCCTCATGCGCCAAAAGGGCGGCCTCAACCTCTGGCCCGGCGATGTTGTACCCGGCTGAAATGATCATATCGTCCGACCGCGCAGCAAAATAAAGATACCCGTCCGCGTCCATCGAAAACGAATCCCCCGTCAGGTTCCAGCCATCCAGAACATAGCCTTGTTGCCTTTCCTCATCGTTAAGATACCTGCATCCGGTTGGTCCGCGCACCGCCAGTCGTCCAACCTCGCCAAAGGGCAGCTCAGCCCCGTCCGGCCCAACAATCCGGGCCTCATACCCTGCGACCGGCTTGCCGGTACAGGCGGGCCGATGATCGTCAAACCGGTTACTGATGAAAATATGCAGCATTTCCGTGGCCCCAATCCCATCCAGCATCGGCTTGCCGGTCTTGGCGATCCAGTCTCGATAAACCGGCTCCGGCAACGTCTCTCCGGCGGACACAGCCGCGCGCAGGGATGACAGGTCCGCGCCGTCCTCCATCGCCGCCAACATCACCCGATACGCCGTGGGCGCGGTAAAGCAGATAGTGGCGCGATGCTTCTCGATAATCTCGATCATGTTGGGTGGCGTCGCCGCTTCAAGCAAAACCGCCGTGGCCCCAAACCGCAACGGAAATACCGCCAGCCCGCCCAGCCCAAAGGTAAAGGCCAAAGGCGGCGAGCCGACAAATACATCCTCCGGCGTGACCCCCAGAACTTCCCTCGCATAACCATCGGAAATCGCCAGAATATCGCGGTGAAAATGCATTGTTGCCTTGGGGTTACCGGTGGTTCCTGATGTAAATCCCAACAGCGCCACATCGTCGCGTCCGGTCTTGATCGCCTCAAACGTCACCGGTTTGTTCAGCGCGGCGCGATCCAGTTCCGCGTCATGATTTGCGGTGCCGTCAAAGCCAACCACCGAGGTCAAAAACGCGTTGTTCTTGGCGCAAATGACCATCTCATCCATTAACCGTGTGTCACACAGCGCCAGAGAAACCTGCGCCTTGTCGACAATTTGCGTCAACTCGCCCGCGCGCAGCATCGGCATGGTGTTGACAACAACCGCGCCCGCCTTGGTCGCAGCCAGCCAACAGGCCACCATTGCCGGGTTGTTGGCCGACCGGATCAACACCCGATTGCCCGGTTTCAGCCCATAATCCTCGACCAGAACACGGGCCAGCCGGTTGGTCCAGTCGGTCAGTTCCTTATAGCTCCGCAATCGCCCGTTGCCAATCAACGCAGTGCGATCACCAAAGCCATTTTCCACCATCTTATCCGTCAGTTCCACGCCAACATTGATGTGATCTGGATAGCTTAGATCCCCCGGCGGCAACGCCGGCCATAGATCAAACGCCGGCAAGGCATCACGGCTGAATGTATCTGTATGTCCCGTCGGTCCCAGCATCATATTCCCCCTGCGGCCGCTTGGCGCGCAATCACCACTTTCTGCACATCCGATGCCCCCTCATAAATCCGCAATGCCCGGATTTCCCGATAAAGGCTTTCCACAATGTGCCCCTTTCGAACCCCATCACCACCATGTAACTGCACCGCCGCATCAATGATTTCCTGAGCCGTCTCGGTTGCATGCAACTTGGCCATCGCCGCCTCTCGCGTCACCCGCGCCGCCCCCATATCCTTGGCCCAGGCAGCCCGGTAAATCAGCAAGGCGCTGGCATCAATCCCCAACGCCATATCGGCAATATGCCCCTGCACCATCTGCAAATCAAACAGCGGCGCGCCAAAAATCTGCCGCGCGCCCACCCGTTTCAAACTCTCATCCATGGCGCGCCGGGCAAACCCAAGCGCTGCCGCTCCAACGGTCGAGCGGAACACGTCCAGCACCGACATGGCGATGCGAAACCCGGCCCCTGCCTCGCCAATCAATGCGGTTGCCGGCAGACGAACATCCTCAAACCTTAGCCGCGCCAACGGATGCGGCGCGATCACCTCCAACCGCTCAACCACACTTAACCCAACCACATCTGCCGGAACCAGAAATGCCGACAATCCGCGCGCGCCCGGGGCCTCACCGGTACGAGCAATCACCGTGTAAACATCGGCAATCCCGCCATTTGAAATCCAGGTCTTCTCACCGTTCAGAACAAACCCGTCCCCATCCCTCACGGCGGTCGTCACCATGTTTGCCACATCTGATCCGGCCACCGGCTCGGTCAACATGAACCCCGAAATCGCCCGCCCCGAGCGGGTCTCTTCCAACCATTCCCGCTGGACATCGGACCCAAACAAAGACACCGCCCCCATGCCAAGCCCCTGCATGGCAAAGGAAAAATCCGCCAATCCGTCATACCGCGCCAAAGTCTCGCGGATCAGACACAAAGACCGCACATCCAACGCCTGGCCCCCGGAATGGCGCAAAATCCCGGCCTCCCCCAAAGCCAAAACCAACCCGCGGCACGCCCCGTCCACATCCCCATGATCAACCGGCAAATGTGCCCCGGCCCAATCCTCAAGCATCTGCGCTAACTGCCGATGGCGATCCTCAAAAAACGGCCACTCCAGAAAACTCCGGTCAGACATCATTCACTCCCCTCAGGCTTCTTCTTGTTACAAATACTCAGATCCAACCCCTCAATCCCCCGCAAACACCGGCCGTTCCTTGCCCACAAACGCCCGATACGCCCGCTCAAAATCCTGCGTCTGCATACAGATCGCCTGCGCCTGCGCCTCGGCCTCGATTGCCTGATCCAACCCCATGTTCCACTCTTGATTCAACTGCGTCTTGGTGATCCCGTGGGCAAATGTCGGCCCTGCTGCCAATCTTTGGGCCAACTTCTGCGCTTCGGTGTCCAGTTTGTCCCCCGCGTGCAACGCGTTCCAGAACCCCCAAGCATACCCCTCATCCGCACTCATGGATCTCCCGGTATACAGCAGCTCCGCCGCGCGCCCCTGACCAATGATCCGGGGCAGCATGGCGCAGGCCCCCATATCGCACCCGGCCAGCCCAACACGGGTGAACAGGAAGCCGCATTTCGCCTCGGGCGTGGCCAGCCGCATGTCCGAACACATGGCGATAATCGCCCCGGCCCCAACGCAAACCCCGTCTACGGCGGCGATGATCGGCTTGCCACAATGCAGCATTGCCTTGACTAGATCACCGGTCATACGGGTAAAGTTAAGCAGTTCTTTCATGTCCATCGCCACCAAAGGTCCAATGATATCATGCACATCGCCACCAGAGCAAAAATTACCACCGTTCGAGGCAAACACGATAACATCAATGTCTCCGGCATAGGGCAGCGCGCGGAAGGTGTCGCGCAGCTCGGCGTAGCTCTCAAACGTCAGCGGGTTCTTGCGCTCGGGGCGCGACAGGCGAATAGTGGCGACGCGCCCGTCCACGCTCCATTCAAAATGCGTTGGCTTCAGCCCGGCCATATTGGTCATTTCGGCTCTCCTCCTATGGTGGACAACAGCGTGATCAGCTGCTCCAGATCCTGTTCATCATGGGTCGCCAGATAGGCATCCACCCAGTCTTCGTGTTGCTGTGCCATCTCGCCAAACCGCGCGATCCCGTCATCGGTCAACCGTACCCGCATGGCGCGCCGGTCGCCGTCCACGCTGACCCGTTCAACCAGTCCTTCGCGCGACAGCCGATCAACGATGCCGGTGACGTTTCCGTTTGAAACCTTAAGCTTGGCAGAAAGGTCGCTCATCCTTAACCCGTCACGATGGCGCTCAAGCGCTGATAGCACATCGAACCGGGGCAGGGTGCAATCGAACTGCAAGCGCATCTTTTCGCGCAGTTCCGCTTCCATGCTGCGCTGCGCCGACAACAGCCGTAGCCAGACCCGCAGGCGTTGTTTTGACAGGGGAGGCTGAGTAGGTGTCACGCCTCGCCCCCGGATATGGAAATGGTCTGCCCGGTGATCCCGTGCGAGCCTTCGCCGCATAACCAAAGCGCGGCTGTGGTGACCTCAGAGGGGTCGATCAGGCGGTTTTGCGGACTCATCCGCTCCAGATTGCCGCGTGCATCCTGTGCGCTCATGCCGGTCTTGTCGACGATGTTGGCGATCGAACGCGTGGTCATGTCGGTGTCAAGGAACCCCGGGCACAGCGCGTTGACCGTGATGCCGCCACGCGCGCATTCCTGCGCCAGCGCGCGGGTCAGGCCGACAACGCCGTGCTTGGCCGCGCAATAGGCTGAAACATAAGGATAACCCTTGATCCCGGCGGTCGAGGCTACAGCGATCAACCGCCCCCAGTCGCGCCCTTTCATACGGCGCAATGCGGCGCGAAAGGTCAGGAACGTGCCGGTCAGATTGACGTCCAGCATCGCGCTCCATTGTTCGGTTGTGGTGGCGGTCATTGGCGCGCTCATCGAGGTGCCGGCGTTGGCGATGACGATATCTGCGGGACCAGTGAAATCGAACATCGCGCCGACCGCGGTTTCGTCCGTGACATCGACCGTCACCGTGCGGATATTGTCGTGCGGATCGGCCACCCGCGCCAATGTGTCCGGTGACCGCCCGGCGATCCAGACATCCGCGCCAGCGTTGGCAAAACCACGCGCCATGTCCGCCCCAAGGCCGGTGCCGCCGCCGGTGATCAATACGGTTTTATCTTTCAGACTCATACCCTTATACTCAAACCTTCACCTCGTTCTGCAAGTCGCTGCATCTGATCGCGTCCCGGCAGATAAGGCGCGGGCCATGTGACCCCGGTGTCGCCAAGAGCGGCCCCCGCGTGCAGCGTCCAATAGGGGTTGGCCAGATGTGGCCGCGCCAGACAGACCAGATCGGCGCGCCCGGCGATCAGGATCGAATTGACGTGATCCGGCTCATAGATGTTGCCCACCGCCATGGTGGCGATGCCGCGTTCGTTGCGGATCCGGTCAGAGAACGGCGTCTGGAACATGCGCCCGTAAACCGGCTTGCCTTCGACGCTGGTCTGGCCTGCGGATACGTCGATGATATCGACCCCGGCGTCATGGAACATCTGGGCGATTTCTTCGGCCTCAACAGGGGTTACACCACCTTCTTCAACCCAGTCATTGGCTGAAATTCGCACTGACATCGGCTTTTCCTGTGGCCACTCGGCGCGCATCGCGGCGAACACTTCCAACGGATAGCGCATGCGGTTTTCCAGTGACCCACCGAATTCATCCTCGCGCACATTCGACAGGGGCGAGATGAAGGACGATATCAGATAGCCATGTGCGGCGTGCAACTCGATCATGTCGAACCCGGCCCGCGCGGCCATCTGCGTGGCGGCGACAAACCCGTCGCGCACGGCGTCCATGTCATCGCGATCCATCGCCTTTGGCACCTGATTGCCGTCCGACCACGGGATCGCCGAGGCCGACAGCAACGGCCAGTTACCTGCCTCCAAAGGCGCATCCATCTCTTGCCAACCAAGCTGGGTTGAGCCTTTGCGCCCGGCATGGCCGATCTGCATACACATCTTGGCATCAGTTTCTGCGTGGACAAAAGCCACCAACCGCCGCCACGCGGCCTCGTGTTCGGGCGCATATAATCCGGGGCAACCCGGCGTGATGCGCGCATCCGCCGATACGCAGGTCATTTCGACAAAAACCAGCCCCGCGCCGCCCTTGGCGCGTTCGGCGTAATGGGCGAAATGCCAGTCGGTGGGGCAGCCGTCGACCGCCTTGTACTGCGCCATGGGCGAGACCACGATGCGGTTGACCAGCGACATGTCGCGCAAGGTATAAGGCGCAAACATCGGCGCGCGATGCACCGGCCCGGCACCGGCCTGTTGCTGAAACCATATCTCGGCCTTTTTCACCCATTCCGGGTCGCGCAGGCGCAGGTTTTCGTGGCTGATCCGTTGCGACCGGGTCAGCAGGGAATAGTTGAACTGTACCGGGTCAAGATCCAGATAACGCTCAACTTCTTCGAACCACTCAAGCGAATTTCGCGCCGCCGATTGCAGGCGCAGCACCTCAAGGCGGCGTTCGTCCTGATAGCGTTCAAACGCTTGCTCCATTGAGGGTTCGGAATGCAGATAACTGGCCAGTGCGATGGCGGAATCAAACGCCAGCCGCGACCCCGAGCCGATGGAAAAATGCGCCGTGGCCGCGGCATCGCCCATCAGCACCACGTTTTTATGGTGCCAACTCTCGCAGATCACCCGGGGGAAGTTCATCCACACCGCAGACCCGCGCAGATGGTCGGCGTTGGACATCAGGTCATGGCCGTCCAGATACCCCGCGAACACCGCCTGACAGGCCGCAACGGTTTCTTCCTTGGACATGTCGGCAAATCCGAACGCATCCCAGGTCGGTTGCAGGCATTCAACGATGAAGGTCGCGGTGTTGTCGTCGAACTGATACACATGCGCCCACATCCAGCCATGTTCGGTTTTCTCAAAGATAAACGTAAACGCGTCGTCGAATTTCTGATGGGTGCCAAGCCAGATGAACTTGCACTTGCGGGTGTCGATATCGGGCTTGAATTCATCCTCGTATTCGGTTCGCACGGCCGAGTTGATGCCATCACAGGCAACCACCAGATCATAGTCCTGACGGTAGTCCTCGGCCGATTTGAACACGGTCTCGAACATCAGGTTCACACCCAACTCGCGCGCCCGTTCCTGAAGGATGATCAGCATTTGCCGCCGCCCGATCCCGGCAAACCCATGCCCACCCGACACCGTGCGCACGCCGTTATGTTCGACCGCGATGTCGTCCCAATAGGCAAAGTGATCGCGGATCGCCTGCGTCGATTGCGGGTCGTTTTCCTGCATCTGTTCCAGTGCGTCATCCGACAGGACCACGCCCCAGCCAAAGGTGTCATCGGCCTTGTTACGCTCAACCACCGTGACGTCGTGTGCGGGGTCGCGCAGCTTCATCGAAATCGCAAAATACAGCCCCGCAGGCCCGCCGCCCAGACATACTGCTTTCATCGTCATTCCCCCGATCAACTTTGGGCAAAGCCTGACAGGGGCGGAAATCTATTTCAAGCCTAAAATTTTAAACTTGAAATACTTTTGGATTTTGCCCAAGATCAGGGCAATCAGAAGGGGCACGCATCATGGCGACGATCACAGTTCATCCCAAGGGGTGGAAGCCGGCCAAGGGCTATGCAAACGGTATGGTGGCCGAGGGGCGGTTGCTTTTTGTCGGCGGTCAAATCGGTTGGAACGCGGATCAGGTGTTCGAGGCGGATGATTTCATCGGTCAGATGAAACAGGCGCTGGCCAATATCCGCGATGTGGTCGAAGCGGCGGAGGGCTCGATCGCCGATATCACCCGGCTGACGTGGTATGTGACCGACAAGGACGATTACATGGCGCATCAGGCCGAAGTGGGGGCCGCTTACCGTGAGGTGATGGGCTATCACTTTCCGGCCATGACCATGGTTGTGGTCAGCGCTTTGATAGAGGGCGCAGCCCTGGTCGAGATTGAGGCCACGGCGGTTCTGGCTACTGACTGACTATCTGACACAATGTGGTGAGTCCCGTTCCATTTCGCCCGCTTCGCCCTAGATTTAGTCCAACAGGTTGCAAAAAGGGGCAAGCCCATGCGGATCAACGCGGATTTCAGCCAGCGCGCGGCGGTATTCTTTGACCAAACGCCTTGGGTTGCGTCCCCGGCGGCGGGGGTGGACCGCAAGATGCTGGACCGCATCGGCGACGAAGTGCCGCGCGCCACCACCATCGTACGCTTTGCGCCGGGCAGCTCGTTTGCCCCTCATACCCACGATGGCGGCGAAGAGTTCCTGGTGCTGGACGGTGTGTTTCAGGACGAGTCAGGCGATTTTCCCAAGGGGTCTTATGTGCGCAACCCGCCGACCTCGCGGCATCAGCCTTCTGCC
>NVQY01000056.1 GCA_002400675.1 Paracoccaceae bacterium
ATGCCGGTGGCATTGCCCGCCACCACCCGCGCCCCGGCAAAGCGCGCCAGCCGGATCAGGTCGATATCCAGATCGTCGCGCCCGTAATGCCCCGCCACATAGCCCGGCAACATCCCCGAATAGGGCGCGGTTGCCCCGGGATGGATCACCGTCAGGCGCGCGCCCGGCAGCGGGTCCATGCCCCATTTGCGCAGTACCAGCGCGTGCGTATGCCCGCCGCCGATCAGCACGAGGTCATGGGTCAGGGGAAGGTCTGGATTTCGCATTGGCAGGCTTTGGCCTTGTTGTCGCGTGTGGGGTTTGCGCGGTTAGTCCGACTGGATTTCAGCATCGGTGGCAAGGGTGGCCCAGTCCTGATCTTCGCCCACCCGAGGCAGGGATTCGCGCGTCTCGTGGCGGTGGATATGCACCTTGGCGATAAAGTTTGCGGTAATCGGCGCGGTCAGGAACAGGAACAGCGTGATCAGCAATTCATGCAGCGACAGGTGCCCTTCGGACAGCAACGAATGCACGATCGAAGCGATCAGAACACCGCCCACCCCCAGCGTGGTGGCCTTGGTCGGCGCATGCAGTCGCGACATCGGGTTTGTCAGCTTGATCAGCCCGTAAGAGCCGACAAAGCCGAAGATGCCGGAAATCACCAGAAACGCCGCCATGAGGAATTCGAGGAAAGTGGTCATGGCTGCCTCATTCAATTATGTTGCCGCGCAGCATAAAGCGCGCGTAGGCCACGGTTGAAACAAACCCGAGCATGGCGATGATCATCACCGCCTCGAAATAGATTTCGGTGCCGTTGCTTAGCCCATACAGGATCAGCAGGGCGATCGAGTTGATCACCATCGTGTCCAGCGCAAGCACCCGGTCGCCGATGCCCTTTGCGGTGGCGATCTGCCAGAGGTTCATCAGCAAGGCGGCACCAAAACAGGTGGCGGTGAAATAGATGGCATAAGCGATCATTCGAAAATCTCCATCAGGCGGCGTTCATAACGGGTTTTGATTTCATCCCGCACCGCGTCGGGGTCGGGGGCGTCAAGGCAATGCACCAACAGGGAATGACCGTGGTCCGACAGGTCCGCTGACACGGTGCCGGGGGTCAGGGTGATGGTGGCAGCCAATACGGTGATGGCCTCGGGCGAGCGTAGATCAAGCGGGATACTGACCCACGCGGGGCACTGGTCGGCGTTGCTTTTGAACAGGATCACCCGGGCCACGACGACATTGGCGACCACGATGTCATACAGTACGATCAGGGTGTATTCGATGATCATCCGGGGATTGCGCAGGGTCGGGCGGTCAGGCCAGTAGGGGCTGGTGATAATCGGAATGACGATGCCCAGAAACAGCCCGAACAACAGCGAGTTCAGCGAATAGCCATTGACCAGCAGCAACCACACAATCGTCAGCAGGATCGTCAGGATCGGGTGCGGGAACAGCCAGCGTAAAAGTTTCATTGTCCGGCCCTCCTGAGGACGGCGTCGATATAGGCCGAGGGGTCAAACAACTGCGCGGCGGTGGCCTCTGTATAGGTGGAAACCGGCCCCGAGAACACCGAAAGGGCCACCAGCGCGCCCAACAATGCAAACACCGCGACAAACGGCAAGGCGCGGGTGGGGGCCGGGGTGGGGGCGTCTTCGGGCGCGAATTCGTAGGACTTCCAAAAGATCATCGACCCGGCGCGGGCAAACCCGACCATGGCGATCAGCGAGGCGATCAGGATGACCCCCCAGATCAACGGCGCTTGGGGCGCGTCGCGGGCGGCGTCCATCACCAGCAGTTTGCCGATAAACCCGGACAGGGGCGGCATTCCGGCCAGGGCAATCGCGCCGGCAAAGAACAGCGAGGCGATCAGCCCGTTTTGCGGCATCGGTGGCGTGGCATCGATCAGGCCGCCCCGGCGCTGGCAGATCAGGTCGGCGATCAGAAACATCAGCCCGGTGGCAAAGGTCGAATGGATCACATAATAAAGTGCGGCCCCCGTGGCCACTTGGGTAAACAGCGATATGGCAATCAACAGCGTGCCCATGGATGCGATGGCGGCAAACGCTACCAGCTTGCCGATCTTGCGCGCGCCAAGGATGCCCAGACTACCGGCCGCCAGCGTCAGCAGGGCAGCGGGCAACAGCCAATCTTCGACCAGCCCACGGGTGATGGCCAGTTCCGGCCCAAACACCAGCGTATACATGCGCAGGATCGAATAGGCCCCGACCTTGGTCATGATGGCGAACAGCGCGGCCACCGGCATCGGCGCGTTGGCATAGCTAAGTGGCAGCCAGAAATGCAGCGGCAAAACGGCGGCCTTGATGGCGAACACCAACAACAACAGGATCGCCCCGACCCGCAACAGCGCGGTTTCATCCGCCGGAAGGGCGGCCACCCGTTCGGCCATATCGGCCATGTTCAGCGTTCCGGTCACCGCGTAAAGCGTGCCAAGCGCGAACAGGAACAGGGTCGATCCCAGCAGGTTATAAACCACATACTGCACGCCCGCACGCAGACGTCGCGCGCCGCCGCCGTGGATCATCAGGCCGTAGGAGGCGATCAGCAGAACCTCGAAGAACACGAACAGGTTAAAGGCGTCGCCGGTCAGGAACGCGCCCATCACCCCCATCAGCTGAAACTGGAACAGCGCGTGAAAATGCCGCCCGCGCTTGTCCCAATCAGAGCCGATCACATACAGCAACACCGCCAGCGCCAGCAGCGAGGTTAGCGCGATCATCAGCGCCGACAGCCGGTCCAGCACCAGAACAATACCAAAGGGCGCGGGCCAGTTGCCCAGTTCATAGACCTGAATGTCGCCGGTGGTGGCCTGCGCCAACAGGGTCAGCGTGATGCCGACCAGCGCCACGGTTGCGGCCAGCGAGAATATTCGCTGAAGGTCCAGATGGAACCGGATCACCATGATGATGAACGGGGCGACGATGGCCGGCAACACGATGGGCAGGATGATGAGGTGGTTGATCATGCGTCGCCCTCGGCGTTGGCACCCGGGTCGCTGTCCTGTTCATCGTCGTAGGTGTCGTCGACCCCCATGTCGATCCGGTCGTTGCGCGACGACAGGTAGGCGCTAAGCGCAATCATCAGAACCACCGCCGTCATGCCGAACGAAATGACGATGGCCGTCAGCACCAGCGCCTGCGGCAACGGGTCGGTATAGCCAGTGGCGGTATCGCTTAGGATCGGCGGCAGGTTCAGCGCGAGGCGCCCGGTGGCGAAAAGGAACACGTTGACCGCATAAGACAACAGCGACAGGCCGATGATCACCGGAAAAGTGCGTTGGCGCAGCATCAGGTAAACCCCGCAGGTGGTGAGCACGCCCACGGCGCTGGCGATCAGCAGTTCCATATCAGGCCTCCCCTCTGGTCACGTCGGTATGGTCTTGGTCGTCGTCATCATCGCGCGCCGGGTTGATGTCCATCGGGTGTTCACTGTCCATGCCCGGTTGCCAGGCAAAGCGCGCAAGGCTTTCCAGTGTCAGCATGACCGCACCCACCACGGCCAGAAACACCCCCAGATCGAACAGCGCGGCGGTGGCCAGCCCGATTTTTTCAAGCGGTGGGAAATAGGCATAGGTATAGGCGCTGGTCAGGAACGGTTTGCCGCTGAACCACGACCCGATCCCGGTGATTGCGGCAATCAGAACGCCCGAGCCGATGATCGTATGATAAGGATACCTCTGGCGTTCCGAGGCCCAGCCAAAGCCCGAGGCCATGTATTGCATGATCACCGCAATCGCCGCGATCAGCCCGGCGATGAACCCACCCCCCGGCAGGTTATGGCCCCGCAGGAAAATAAACACCGCGACCATCAGGGCAATCGGCATCATCACACGGGTCGCAATCACCATCATCAGCGGGTGCGAATCCCCGGCCTGTGGCCAGTCCGGTTTGCGGTTCAGCAGGCGGGCGCGCACATTGCTGTCCATGATCGATTCGGTGATGGCATAGATGACGATGGCGGCGATCCCCAGCACGATGATTTCGCCAAAGGTATCAAAGCCACGAAAGTCTACCAGAATGACGTTGACCACATTGGTACCGCCGCCGCCGGTGTAAGAATTCTCCAGATGGAACTCAGAGATCGACGTCTGCGAGAAATCCCGCTGCAACAATGCATAGATCAGCCCACTGGTACCAAGCCCGGCGATTGCCGCCAGTGCCCAGTCGCGCATGTGGCGCGCGGTTGATCCCTCTTTCGGGGTCTCCTTGGGCATAAAGTTCAGCGACAAAAGCAACAGGATGATCGTCACCACTTCGACCGAAATCTGGGTCAGGGCCAGATCGGGGGCGGACAGATAGTTGAATGTCAGCGACACGATCAACCCGACCACGCCGATCAGCACCAGCGCCAGCAGCCGGTTGCGATGATAGGCCACGACGCTGATGGTGGCGACAACCAGACTGATCCAGCCAACCACCGGCAGGGCGGTCATTTCCAGCATCTCGCGGGTTGGCGGTGCCATGGTGCCGGTGGCATAGCCATAGCCGGCCAGCGTCAGGGTAAAGACCATGAAGATTGCCGCATAGCGCGTCAGCGACCCGTCATGCAATGTTTCGGTGATCCATTGGCTTGCRCGGGTGAACCCACCGACGGCCCCGTCGAAGATCACCTTGGCCTCGGGGCGCGGGACGGCGTTCCACAGGCGCGTCAAAGGCGCATGGGCGCGCAATAGGGCAAGCCCGCCAAGGATCGCGGCGATCGACATGAACAGGGGCGTGGTGAACCCGTGCCACAGCTTGGGGTAGAATTCGATCTCGCCCGCTGTGACGGCACTGCCAGCGGCCTTGATAATCGGCCCGGCCAGCGCGAGCGGGAACAGCCCGATCAATACCACAAGCGCGGTCAGAAACACCGGCGACAACCACAGGCCCGCACCCGGATCATGCGGCTTGCCGGGGTAATCGCTGCGCACCGGCCCAAGGAACACATGCGAGATGTAGCGGAACGAATACGCCGCCGAGAAGATCGCCCCCAGCACCGCCAGCCCCGGCACCAGATAAGGAGAGTTCAGCCACAGCGCCCCCAGCGAATCGTCCAGCATCATTTCCTTGGACAGGAACCCGTTCAGCGGCGGAATACCGGCCATCGACAGGGCGGCAATCGTGGCGAACGTGAACGTCAACGGCATCAGGTGGCGCAAACCGCCAAGGCGTTTAATGTCACGGGTATGGGCCGAATGGTCGATGATCCCGGCGGACATGAACAGGGTCGCCTTGAAGGTGGCGTGGTTGATGATGTGAAAGATCGCCGCCACCGCTGCCGCCTTGGTGCCGAACCCCAGCAACATGGTGATCAGCCCCAGTTGGCTGACCGTGGAATAGGCCAACAGCGCCTTCAGGTCGTCCTTGAACAGGGCAATCACCGCGCCCAGAATCATCGTCACCAGCCCGGTGGTGGCAACGATGTAAAACCACGCATCGGTTCCGGCCAACACCGGCCACATGCGCGCCATCAGGAACAGACCGGCCTTTACCATCGTCGCCGAATGCAGATAGGCCGACACCGGCGTCGGGGCCGCCATCGCGTGCGGCAGCCAGAAATGGAACGGAAACTGCGCCGATTTGGTGAAACAGCCCACAAGGATCAGCAACAGCGCCGGCAGATACAGTGGTGAGCCTTGGATCAGGTCTTTGTTTTGCAGGATCACCGTCAGGTCATAACTGCCGACGATATTGCCGATGATCAGCATACCACCGATCATCGCCAGCCCGCCCGACCCGGTGACCAACAGCGCCATGCGCGCGCCCTGCCGCCCCTCGGGCAGGTGTTTCCAATAGCCGATCAACAGGAACGATGACAGCGATGTCAGTTCCCAGAACACCAGCAAAAGCAGCACGTTGTCCGACAACACGATCCCCACCATTGCGCCTTGGAACAACAGCAGATAGGTGTAAAACTGCCCCATCGGGTCCTGACGCGACAGGTAAAACCGCGCGTAGATGATGATCAGCAACCCAATGCCAAGGATCAGGCTGGCAAACAGCAACCCCAACCCATCCAGAAAGAAATTGGCGTTCAGCCCCAGTCCGGGCATCCAGTCCAGCCGCGCGGTGATGATTTCGCCGCGCAGCACCGCCGGGGCATTGATCAACAGGCCAATCAGCGCCAGCAACGTCACCATTCCGGCCGACGCGGCAGAGGCATTGCGCCCGGCCCGGATCAGCAGCGCCGGGAACACCGCGCCGATAAAGGGTAGTGCCGCAATCAGAAATAGGGACAAGGACACGTCTCCGAGGTAGCTGGGCCAGTAAATCTGTGCCTTGCCTAAGGAAATTTTTCCCTCTGTCCAACCCTTGAAGTGCGCGCGACCGCCCCCAAAGCCGGTTTTCCGGCCAAAATTGTTTGCCAAAGCGGGTTTACGCCGTGTTCATGCCCGTTCTGCACCTGACGGGAACTTGAACATTCATGACCACATGGCGGGGGGTTCTTGTGTGGCTTTCGTGCTAAATGGGTATCTCAGGGTCAGCAATAGGTGATATGTCTGGCCCTTTTCCGGTAACAAATTACAGAAGTGCGCAATGACAGATACACCCACCCAATCCCGTATGACCCCCCGACGTATCGTTCTGGGGCTGGTCGCGACGCTGGCCCTTGTTGTGGGGGCGGGCGCGATCTGGATGACGCTGGCACCGGTCTCGTTCTGGGCGATGCTGACGCCGGAATACACCGGCAAGGATATAACCGTGACCGAGGCGCATCAGCGCGCGGTTGACGGCGACATCATCCTGATCGACATCCGCCGCCCGGACGAATGGAAAAAGACCGGGGTGGGCGAAGGCGCGCAACCGCTCGACATGCGGCGCGATGATTTTGTCGAGGAACTGACCAAAATCGTCGGCGGAAAACTTGATACGCAAGTTGCGCTGATGTGCGCGCGCGGCGTGCGCTCTGCCAAGATGAGCAAGAAACTGACCGAGGCCGGATTCACCCGAATCATCGACGTGCCCGAGGGGATGTTGGGATCGCGGGCCGGGCCGGGGTGGCTGGGCAGTGACCTGCCGACGCGCAGCTACGACGAGGAGTCCTGATGAAACGATTGATTGGCGCGCTGGCTGGCCTGACGGTCTTTGCCAGCCCGGCGCTGGCGGGATGCGGCGACGACCCCGGCCCCTGCGAGATCAAGGGCGGAAATTACGAACTGGCCTTGCCGGAGGGGGACATCGCGTCGCCTCCGGTGGTGATGTTCCTGCATGGGGCGGGCGGCACCGGGGCCAAGGCGATGAAGAACAAGACACTGATGAATTCGCTGTTGTCGCGCGGGTATGCAGTGGTTGCCCCGACCGGTTCGCGCAAGTTCCGCAATAGCCCGGGGTTCGTCTGGAACTTCTTTCCAGATTGGGACGGGCGGGACGAGACACAGTTCCTGGTCGACGTGGCCGATGATGCGGCCAAGCGGTTTGATCTGGACCGCGACCGGATCCTGCTGGCCGGGTTTTCGGCTGGTGCGTTTATGGTCACCTATCTGGCCTGCGATACACCCGGTGCCTTTGCCGCCTACGCGCCGGTTTCGGGTGGCTTCTGGCGACCCCAGCCGGAAATGTGCATCGGGCCGGTCAGGCTGTTCCAAACCCACGGGTGGTCGGACAAGACCGTACCGCTGGAAGGGCGGGTCCTGGGCAACGGACGGTTTGAGCAGGGCGATATCTTTGCCGGGCTGGAACTGTGGCGCGCGACCAATGAATGTGACGGGCAGAACCCGGATTCCACATCAAAAACCGGTGATTTCATGCGCCGCAAGTGGAGCGATTGCGAAGGTGGCTCGGCCCTTGAGATGGCCTTGTTCCCCGGAGGCCACAAGGTTCCCGCAGGTTGGAGCGACATGGTGCTGGACTGGTTCGAGGCGCAAAACAACGGGTGATGTTGTTTGTAGGGTGGGTGGTAACCCACCATCCGTCGCCGTGGTGGGTTATCACCCACCCTACGAATCACTCGGCCGGGGTGGCCACGTCGTCACTGCCATCCAGAATGGATTTCAGCTCGCGGCGATAGTGGCGCGCGGCCTGATTGATGGCCGGTTCGGCAAAGACTTCGCGGGTGCCCATCCAGCGGGCGCGCCGGGATGACACCGTCAGGCCGCTCAGCGCCGACAGGGGCACGGCCAGCGCCAGTGACAAGGCGATCGGGACCAGCCATGGGGAAATGACCCCGGCGAATATCCCGGCCCACAGCGCCAACCCGCTGACCGTTTCCAGCGCGTGGGTGATCAGCAACGTGCCAAGCCCATAACGCCCGCCCGCGCGGGTTTGCGGTTGCCAGCCCTTTTGCAGACCCAGAAATGTGCGGAACACCGCGATCATCTGTTGCACCATCAGAATCGGCGCATAAAGGATCGACAGGGCAATTTCCGACAGGAACGACCCGGTAAGCCGCCACCCGCCGCCAAATTCGCTGAACCGCGCGCCGGTTAGCGGCAGGGACGCCACCCCCAGCAGTTTCGGGGCCAGCAGCATCGCATACATCAGCACGATGATCAGCACATGGCGGGCTTCGGTCATTTCCGGCCAGGTCGGCATCAGTGGGTTGGTTTCGCTAAAGTATGTCAGCACCGACGCGTCTTCTCCGCGCCCTATCAAGGCCCACATCACCAGCAGGGCAAACCAGATCGGCGACAGCAAATAGCCAATCGCCCCGTGAAACAGGTGGAACCGTGACAGCGGTTTGAACCCACGGGTTCCCAGCAGGTTGAGGTGTTGCAGATTGCCCTGACACCAGCGCCGGTCGCGCAGGATGTAGTCGATCAGCGTCGGCGGACTTTCCTCGTAACTACCCCGGATACGCGGCAGGAACCGCACGCCCCAACCGGCGCGGCGCAGCAGGGAGGCTTCGACGAAATCATGGCTCATGATCAGTTGTTCGCGCCCGCGTAGTGACCGCAGTTTGGGCAACCCGGCGCTACTGGCAAAGGCGGCCGTGCGGATGATCGCGTTGTGGCCCCAGTAGTTGCCTTCACGCCCGCACCAGCGCGACATGCCCTCGGCCAGCGCCGCGCCGTAGACGCCGTTGGCGAATTGCTGCATCCGCGCGAACACCGATTGCGCGCCGATCAGTTGCGGAAAGCTTTGGATCAGACCGGCACCGGGATCACGCCCCAAGGCGTCCGTAAGGCGGGCAATGGCGCGTCCGGTCATCAGGCTGTCGGCGTCCAGCACCAGCATCGCCTGCCAGTCGCCGCCCCAGCGGCTGACCCAGTCGGCGATGTTTCCCACCTTGCGATCGGTGTTCAGCACCCGGCGGCGGTAATACAGGTCAAGCCCCGGTGACAGTGACGCGCGCAACGCCTGAACGCTGGCCTGTTCCTGTGCGGCAATGGCGTCATCGCGGGTGTCGCTGAGGATGAACATCGCATAGGAATGCCGTCCACCGCGCGCGCGCAGTTCTTCCAGCATCGAACGCGCGTTGCCCAGCACATACCACGGCACTTCGTTGTGGATCGGCATCAACAGCGCCACGTTCAGCGCCTCGGGCGTGCCTTTCAACATGGTGCGGGTGGGGGTGCTGTCCTGTCGGGCAAGCGCATAGATGCCCAGCAAAACGGTGCTGAGGGTGAAGGTGATCCAGAAGAAATTGAACGCGATCAGGCTAAGCAGGGTGCCTTCGATCACGCTAATCCCCTGATCCGAGAACCAGCCGTACATGACCCAGACCAAGGCGACCGTGGCCACCATCGCCGGGCTCAAGGCCAGCACCCGCCACAGGGCGACGCGGTGGTCCTGCGCCGTTTCCGGTGCCTGTGCATCCTGAAAGGTCGCGCCGAAATCCTGCGGCGGCATGGCCACCGGGTTTTCCGGTGGCATCAGGTGCAGATCATTGGTCATGCGGTCCACCGGTACAGCCAGACTTCGGTGGCGGCATGGCCATCGCGGCGCAGTTGCGCGCGGAGTTCGACCATCTTGCGCTCACCAGCGTCAAACGAAAACGCCAGCCTTAGTCCGCCGGTTTGCGGGTTGCGCTGCAACACCCCGTCGGTGGTCTTGGCATGCGGAGAGCTAACCCGCACATCCATCGCATCGGGACCGTTGGCAAAGGCCGGGTGATCCTCAAAATCAATCGCCACGATGCGCCCACCTGCGCGGCGCGCGCCCATCGAGGTGTTGGTGACCCGTGCCACAACCGGATCGGCGGGCGAGGTGACCACCCCGGCGGCCTCGGTGCCCCAGCTTAGGCGATAGGCAAGATCAACGCGGCTGCCGGCCTTCATCGGTTCCTGCGGGCGCCAATAGGCGACGATGTTGTCGTAGATTTCCTGATCGGCCGGGATTTCCACCAGCGTCACCGCCCCCTTGCCCCAGTCGCCCATGGGTTCGACCCAGACGCAGGGACGCTTGTGATACAGCGCTTCGAGGTCGGCGAAATCGGACAATTCGCGCGGGCGCTGCATCAGGCCAAAGCCTTTGGGGTTGGTGTCGACAAACGACGACACCTGCAAGCGGCGCGGATTGGCCAGCGGGCGCCACAGCTCTTCGCCCGCGCCGTTGCGGATCATCAGCCCGTCGCTGTCATGCACGGCGGGGCGGAAGTCGTCGAACCTTGTGCGGTCGGTGCTGTCATAGAGGAACATTGAGGTCAGTGGGCCCAGCCCCACATGGCCAAGATCGCGGCGGGGAAACAGAGTGGCCGTCACCTCCATCACGCAATTCTCGCCGGGGGTGATGTCGAAGCGGTAAGCGCCGGTGACGCCCGGGCTGTCCAGCAAAGCGTGCACGATGATGTTGCGTTGATCCGCCGCCGGGCGTTCCAGCCAAAAGTGGGTAAAGTCCGGGAACTCTTCGCCCATAGGGTCGCCGGTTTTGAGGGCAAGCCCGCGCGCCGACAGGCCATAGGTTTGCCCCAGCCCGATGGCACGGAAATAGCTGGCCCCCTGAAACACGCAGAATTCGTTCTTTTTGCCCGGCTCGCCCAGATCGGTACGCAGACGGAAACCAGAGTACCCCAAGGCCCCCTGTTCGGTCAGGTCCGGCACCTTGTCGGTGTGATCAAACGCCGACAGGTCAAACGGCACCAGTTGCGGGGTGCCGTCCACCACCTGATCAATGGTGATGGCTTGGGGGAAATACAGGCCGGGTTGAAAGAAATCGACATTATAGGACGCGTCGGTGTCGCGCCAAAGCGCGGCAGTGTGGCGGAACCAGATGGATTTATACTGCTCGTAGGTCAGGTCACGCCAGTCCTTTGGCACTTGGGCGCGCGGCGTATAGGCGGATTTGGCCATGTCAGCGGCCAGCGCGATGACCTGTTCACGGCCAAAATCGCCGCCGGTTGTGGCGGTCCATGCCGCACCGGGCAGGGCCAGAAACGGGGCAAGGGCCGTGGTTCCCGCCAAAAAAGAGCGCCGCGTCAATTCGGTCATGTTCGCGCACTCTTCCATGGGTTGGATTTGAACCATCCAACCAGATAGGCGACGCAGATCATCAAGGCGAATCCGGTCAGGTTGGCGATGGCCACGGTGCCGATTGTGCGCCCGGTCTGGTCCAGAAGAAAGCCGATGATGCGCGCCAATGCCATCGAGAACACAAAGATCGCCAAGGATTGCTGGCCAACCTTCGAGGTGAATTTCAACACATAGCGCCAGATTTGCGCCGCCGGGCCAGAGCCAACCGCGACCAGACGGCGGCCACCTTCGCCCACCGCAACCCACGCCAGATAGGCAATGGCGAGGAAGTGCGCAAAGCGCAGCGGGCCAAATTCGGTCTTGTTGCGGAAATCCTTGAGCGGGCCCCAGGCTTTGCGGATCAGATCACCAAGGTCTCCGTTTGCCGCATCAACCCATAGGAACACTTTCCACGACCCGAACGGGGCCGACAGCACCACAAAGGCCAGCGCGATCAGGATCAGAGTGCGTGTCACCGGCGGCGCGGGGATCCAGCCGCGCATAAACGCAAACCCGGTAAAGAACAGGATTTGCCAGCCAAATGGGTTAAAGAACCACTGGCGCTCGGACCATGGTTCGGCGGGCAGGGCCATCAGCCCCATGTTCGCCGCCACCCAGATGGCGATGCTGGCACCGGCCACGGCCCAGAACCCAAGGCGCGACAGGGCCATGAACAGCGGCATCATCGCCAGAATGACCAGATACATCGGCAGGATGTCAAAATAGTTCGGTACGTAAGTCAGGGTGAACAACCCGACGATCTGCGGGCGGGCATTGTCGAAAAAGTGTTTCAGATTCAGCCCGTTGACATAGCTTTTGTCGAAATTCCCATAGGTATCCAGCGCCGCCATGGTCATGGCGACAAAGAAAAACAGGGCAATATGCGCCCAGTAGACCTGCCAGACGCGGTACGTCACGCGCGCGGCGCCCATGCCCCAGCCTTTTTGCTGAAAGCAGCGGCCAAAGGCGATGGCCGAGGCCATGCCCGAACAGAACACAAATATCTCGGTGGCGTCGGAAAAGCCGAACCGCGCCGGAATCCAGGAATTCCATTTGTTGGCCGGGACATGGGCAATCAGGATGATGAACATCGCAATGCCGCGGAAAAAGTCCAGACGTGGGTCGCGCACGGTCGCCGTCGCAGGCGCGGAGACGCCGTTGGGCGCAAAATCGGTGCTGGGCGTAATGCTTACCATCAGTTGCTATGCCTTATCGGTCTTATTGCGCTGCAAAGCTTGCGGCGCGTGAGGCTTCGATCAGGTCCCGCCGCGCTGCGGCATACCCGTCTTCGGTGTGACCGCGCAACACCTGACGCTGATCAAGGATCGCCCCGGCCCGGTCGAACTGTCCGGCCCGGATGCCCGCGTCAATGGTCATACGTTCAAATATGTCGCGCTGGGCGTGGCTGCCGCCGGCCAGTTGCATGGTGTCGCGGGCTTGAACCAGATGCCCGAACGCCGCATCATATTGCCCGTCGCCAAAGGCCTGAAGGCCAAGAACGGCCTCTAACCCCGGTTTCGCCATGCGCTGTTGCGCGGTGTCACCGCTTAT
>NVQY01000057.1 GCA_002400675.1 Paracoccaceae bacterium
GTAGGGAAGCGGGGGGCGAAACATGGCGTATCCGCGATGGGATGGGGGCCACGACCGAGGGCTATACCTCTGATGCCACCCAAATCCAGTCTTTCATCAATTCCCTCAGCACCGCGGTGAACGCTGATCCAGAGACAGGTATCGGGTCGACGGTGACGGTGGCCGAATACGCGGCTGAATTCGTCTCGACCCAATCCTCGGAACGGGCGCGGGCCGAAACCAGTTTCAACGCGGCCCGTTCTGCCGCCGAGGTGGTTGCCGCATCGCGGCAGAATTCCCAAGGTGTCAACATCGATGATGAGATGATACGTTTACAGTTGATCCAGCAGAGCTATGCAGCAAATTCTAAGGTGTTGACGGTGGTCACGAATATGCTCGACATGCTTTTGACTGCAGTGTGAAGGAATAGGCGATGACATTTTCCGTAGGCCGCATTTCGACAATGCAGTTCAGCCAGTTCAACCGACAGTTCGTGTCCCGGGCAACAATAGATCTGCAACGCGCCGGCCAGGAAGTGGCAACCGGGCGCAAGGCTGACATCTTTGCCGACCTCGGCCCGCGCGCCGCTTCGACGCTTACCCTTCGAGCCCGCGAGGACGACACCCAGGCCTATAAGAAGGCCAATGGCATTCTTGAAAACAAACTACAGGCGATGATGACCTCGCTGGATGCGGTGCGGGAAAGCGTGGATTCCGTGTTTCAAAGCGCGCTGGTTAACGTGGCACGTCCGGTTAACGGTGCCTCGACCTTGCAGATGCAGGCGCGCGCCTCGCTGGAAGTCGTTATCGCCACCATGAACATAAGTTTCGATGGTGATGCACTTTTTTCGGGCACCGCAAGCGATCGGCCGCCATTGACCCGCTGGTCGGAGGTGAACCCCGATACTGGCCTTTCGCCCGAAGCGGTGCTTCAATCCATCGTAACGTCCCCCCCGGCAACTGCCGCCGAGGCGCAGGCGATGATTGATGACATCAATGCGGTCTTCGATTCCGCCTATGCCACCGATCCCAACGCCAATTTCGAAGCAACTTTCTATAACGGCACCCCGGAACTGGACGGGTCCGGTCAGCCCGAAAACCGCGTGTCAGCCCGGATCGAGGCCGGGTTGGCCCTGGATTATGGGGTGCAGGCAAACGATCAGCCGTTCCGTGACATGCTCAAGGGGCTGGCAATGCTGGCGGTCACCGATGTCAGCAAGATCACGGACGAGGCCGCCTATGGCACATGGATGGCCGAAGTGACGCAAACGCTTAGCGTCGGCACCCAGGGGGCGTTGAACGCGTCGGCGACCACCGGTTTCAATCAACAGGTGGTCAGTACAGCGCAGAAACGGCTGGATGCGCTGTCGCTGGTACAGCAGATGCAGATCGCCAATTATGAAACCGTCGATCCCTACGAAGCGGTAACGCGGATGACCAATCTGGAAACCCAGTTGCGAGCCAGCTACGAAGTTACGGCGCGACTCAGCGGACTTACCATCCTCAATTTCCTCTGATCCGCCGGCTCAGGCCCTGGCCTGTAATTTCGAAGGTTTCTTCGCGTCAGGCGTTTCGAGCAGTCCCAGATCCTCTGGCGCGCTCAACTTATAGCCGCGACCATGGACCGTCTCTATGTAATGCGACCCACTTTTGGCCGCCGCCGCGATCTTCTTGCGCAGCTTGCAGATATAGACGTCGATCACCTTGTCAAAGGGCTGGTCGGCGCTCATCCCATAAACCGCGTCATAAATCGCGTGTTTGGAAATCACCCTGTTAGAGTTCAGCGCGAGGTGATGAAAGATCGTGTGTTCCCGTTTCGACAGCTTGATGCGTGCGCCCGACACAACGGGATCGCGCCCGTCAAAATAGGCCGTCAGCTCTCCAACCAGTACGCTTTCCGAAGCGTGCCCAAACGACCGGCGGATAATCGAGTTGATGCGCGACAGCACCTCTCCGCCACGGATCGGGCTGACGATCACATCGTCCGCGCCAAAATCCAACGCTGCCGATGTGTCTTGGGCGTTGCGAAAGTCGCGCAGGACTATGAGAGGATTCTCGCAACCCGACTTTCGCACCGCGCGAATCTGAGCGTTGGTAGCAGCGGACTCTCCGATCAGAATTGCCCCGGAACTCGCCTCCGGCTGGTTGAGGTGGCTAAGCCCTGTGTCAAAGAAATCATCTTCAACAAAGGTGACGTGGATTCCCACACCCTCCAGCTCTGACAAAAGTGCCGCCTGCCGCTTTTGCCGTGGTTCGAAAACATAGGCGCGCATAAATCCCCCCGCTTCGCCTCTATCCTTGCTTATCCTTATGGGTAGCAAGTATTAAACATGGACACAACAACTAAAGTCGAAAAGGCAAGATTAGCCGCGCAACTACAGTAGACTTACCAAATACAAAATGGTAGTTTTCTTCAAATGCAGGGGGCGACCACGATGACCGCTAATGTAGGAATCACACTTTACCGTTTCTTTTCCGGGGCGGTGGCTTCGTGTCGTGGCGGCGCGTTTGCGTTCCTTGTCACGCTGGTGGCGGCCCAGCCGGTCGCCGCTCAAGTGCGAATCAAGGACATCGCCAGCTTTGAAGGTGTGCGGGAAAACCAGATGATAGGCTATGGTCTGGTCGTCGGCTTGTTGGGCACTGGCGACAAGCTGAGCAGCAGCCCATTCACCCGCGAGGCAATCAAGGGAATGCTTGAGCGACTCGGGGTGGGTAATCTTGATGGTGCCAAGCTTAAGACTAAGAACACGGCGGCGGTGATGGTGACGGCGAAACTGCCGCCCTTTGCGCGGCGCGGATCCACCATTGACGTTGCCGTCTCGTCACTGGGTGACGCCACCAGTCTGCGCGGCGGTATTTTGCTGGTCACGCCGTTGACCGCTGCTGATGGCGAAGTTTATGCCGTGGCCCAGGGCGCGATCGCCACGTCTGGCTATCTGGCGCAGGGCAATGCCAGCACGGTTGTCGAGGGCGTTCCAACCACCGCGCGGATTGACAATGGTGCCATCGTGGAGCGCGAAGTTGATTTCGATTTGAGCCAGTTGGACAGTTTCCGCATCGCCTTGCGCGCACCGGATTTCACCACCGCCACACGTATCGGAGATGTCATTAACGAAGCGGTGGGCTCTGGCACGGCTACGGTACTTGATCCCGGCACCGTGGAAATTCGCATCATTGGCAAACGTAGTATGCCCGATATGGTGGCAAGCATCGAAAACCTGAGGGTGCGGCCGGATAACGCCGCCCGCGTTGTGGTGGACGACAAATCCGGTACCATCGTAATCGGCTCGAACGTGCGCATCAGCCAGGTCGCGATCAGTCAGGGCGGGTTGACGGTACGGGTCCGCGAACGGTTCAACGTCAGTCAGCCTGAACCGATCAGCATCGGCGGCACCACCGTGGTGGTGCCTGAAACCGCCATCGACGTCGTCGAGGCGGACAGCAAATTCACCATTCTGAATGGCGATGTCAGTCTTCAGGATCTGGTCGATGGCTTGAACGCCATCGGCGTCGGTGCCCGGCAGACCATTGCCATCCTGCAGGCGATCAAGGCCGCCGGTGCCCTGCATGCGGATCTGGAGATTATTTGATGATGGACCCGATAGGCCTTGCAGGCAGTTTGTCCCCTAATTCAATGGCCGAAACACGCCAATCCGCCTCTGGCACGGGGGCCACCGACAAGGAAAAGGAAGTTGCCCGGTCGTTCGAGGCGGTGTTTCTTAGCCAGTTCGTAAGCCAGATGATGGAAACCGTGGACGCCGAGGCCATGGGCGGTGGCAAACAGGCCGAAATGTGGCGCTCGTTCCTGTCTGACGCCATGGCCGAAAGTATCGTCGATCAGGGCGGCCTGGGGGTCGCCACAAGCATTGAACAAATGCTTGCCGCATACAGAAAGTGATCAGGTGAGGAGTGGTATGTTAGCAAAGCGAAAATTTCGATTTAGCGACCGGTCGGACGCGCGGCGCGACAGTGGGCAGCAGCAAGGGTTGGTTCTGACCGCCGAGGATGCGGCCAATATTGATGCCTTTGCCATCAAATTGCAGGAAGCAATCGACCTTTTGACCAAGGAAGTCACCGCCATCGGCGAGGGCCGCTTGAATGTTGTCAGCGACATTTTCAGCGAAAAGGCCGCACTTCTGAAGTGGCTGGAACTGAAACTACCGCTGATTGAACCCTTCATGAACCATGAGGGCACCAAAACAAGAGGATTACCCGACCTTCTCATGAAGCTGAAAGGCATCGCAAACGAAGATGGTGCGCTTTTGTCACGTATGTCCACAGCCGCCGGAACGATCGTGCGGGAAATGGAAAAAGCTATGAATCGTAACAACTTACACGGAACATACGGGAAGACTGGTGAAAAGGTGGGCAAGCCTTTGGGGCCGGAAGTCCACCTTGATCGCGAACTCTGAACACCTTGCCTTTAAATGACCTCAATTCTTTAACCTTTGTTTAACCTGAAATTCTATATGCTCACTCTAGGCTTAATCGCCAAAACAGTCAGAAGACTGAAAAAACAAGAGAAATGAGGAGAGCATTAAATGTCGTCCATTCTCACCAACAATTCAGCAATGGTCGCACTGGCCACGCTGACAGAAGTTAACCGTGGTCTGAACGAAACCCAGAACCGGGTTTCCAGCGGTCTTGCAATTCGTTCAGGTAAAGACAACGCGGCTTATTTCGCCATTTCGCAGACGATGTCTGGCGATAGCAGCATGTTCAAGTCGATCAACGAAGGTCTGACTTCGACGAAGAACTCTGTTGCTACTGCGCGCCTCGGTGCCGAAACGGTCAACAATCTGGCCCAACAGTTCACCGACCGGGTCGCCTTTGCCCAAGGCAGCGGCATCAATCAGGCCGATGTTCAGCTGGAACTGGATTCGCTGGTCAGCCAGATGACTTTGGCCATCGACCAGTCGACCTTCAACGGGGACGACCTGGTCAACGCGACCACCGCCGTGACCGTGGTCACCGGCATCTCGCGGGCGAGCGGTTCGTTTGCAACCACCACGATCTCGTTCAACCAGGTTGACCTGGGCGCTATCCGGGATTCTCTGGCGGCTATTGACCTGACCACCTCGACCAACCTGGCCACCGATCTGGCCACCTCTGAAGGCGCACTGGCCAATGCCATTACTGCGGCAACTTCGCTGGGTGTCACCGAAAAGACGCTGGATTCGCAAAAGCAGTTCCTGTCATCCCTGACGGACACGCTTGATTCCGGTATCGGCAGCATGGTTGATGCCAACATGGAAAAAGAGGCTGCGCGCTTGCAGGCCTATCAGGTTCAGCAGCAGCTGGCGACGCAGTCCCTGTCGATTGCCAACCAGGCACCGCAGAATATCCTGAGCTTGTTCCGTTAATCCGTCTCTCTACGGATATAGCTGAAAACACTTGAGTTTTCGGCCCACTCGGGCCGGCAACGGCCCTTGGTTACGAGTGTCAGTGGTATAGTTTCCTCCAAACAAGCACAGTCGGCCGCCCATTTTACGGGCGGCCGACATTCATTCTGCCGCCATTTCTTCTGATGGGCTGTTGTCCACCACTGCCTTGGAGGCTAATGGAACGTCAAAGTCGGCTTCCAGCAACATTCTGTATAGCTCTGCAAAGCTTTGTTCGGCTGTCATTGTCTCGCCCCTTGCCTGGCCCAGAAACGCGTCCGCCGTCTCGAAAAAGCGGATCGCGGCATCGGTGTCCGGGTCGGAACCGGGTTTGTAGGCGCCAACCCGGATCAGGTCCTCCATGTCAGCGTATTTCCCCAGCGCGCGGCGCGCTTCGCCCATGATTCGTTGTTGGTCCGGCGTGTGACAGGCCGGCAGCATCCGTGAAATCGACCGCTGCACGTTGATCGCCGGATACCGATTTCGCTCGGCTACATGGCGATCCAGCACGATATGCCCATCGACGATGCCGCGCACAGCGTCGGCAATCGGTTCGTTGAAATCGTCCCCATCCACCAGAACCGTGAAGATTCCGGTGATGTCGCCCTCGCCTTCGCGGCCCGGCCCGGCCCGTTCCAGCAGATGCGGCAATTCCGAAAATACCGTGGGCGGATAGCTGCGCGCCGTGGGCGGTTCGCCATTGGCCAGACCGATTTCGCGCTGCGCCATGGCAAACCGCGTCACGCTGTCGATCAACAGCAGCACTTGCCGCCCCTGGGCGCGGAAGTGTTCGGCCACTGCGGTGGCTGTCCAGGCCGCCTGTCGGCGCAACAGCGGTGCTTCGTCACCCGTTGACACCACCACCACCGAGCGCGCCATGCCCTTTTCGCCCAGATCCTCCTGAATGAATTCGCGCACTTCGCGGCCGCGTTCCCCGATCAGTCCGATAACGATCACATCGGCATCGGTATTGCGCGCCAGCATCGCCATCAACGTCGATTTGCCCACACCCGAGCCGGCAAAAATACCCATCCTTTGCCCCCGGCAGATCGGTGTGAATACATCGACGCATTTGATCAGGGTCTCCAGTTTCTCGCCCACGCGCCGACGCTCAAATGCGGGCGGTGGTGCGTTGCGGCTGGCCGCCCTGCCACCGCCGCGCTTGAAACGTGGCGCATCTGACAGCGGTCGCCCCAACGCGTCGATTACCGTGCCAATCCAGCTGTCGTCCGGGAAGATACCCTCGCCGTTCAGAATCAACTCGACCGAATCGCCGACGGTGATTCCATCCCACTTGCCGAAAGGCAGCAACCGCAACCCGGTGGCATCGGCCCCCACCACTTCGCCCTCGACCGCGCCGTGACGACCAAAAACCCGGCAGCGCTGGCCGATTCCGGCGGCCCGTTCCAGTCCCGCAACGGTCAGTGATAAACCGGCGATGGATTGGACGTGCCCAACTATCCTTGTTGCTTCTAGCCTTGATATCTTGTGCTTAAGGGCTGAAAAAGTCGCTGTCACAAGAATAAATCCCTATTAATCTTTGCGCTACTTGCTATACATTGCCAATAACCACGGAGGAGTCCACCATGAATATTGAACCGGCGAACCTGTTTCAACTTGCGTCCCAGCGCCTGCAATGGCTGTCGGACCGTCAGAGGGTGGTTTCCGAGAACGTCGCCAATGCCGATGTCAGCGGTTACCGGGCGCGCGACGTGCAGAGCTTTGAGAGTTATCTGGAAAAGGGCCGCGAGGCCGGATTGTCCCCCGATGCCGATGTGATCGAGGTCGAATCCAGCTGGGGTCAGGATCTGACGGGCAACAATGTTGTTCTGGAGGAGCAGATGGTGTTGGCCGCCGACACCGCCGGGCAGTACCGCATCGCATCCAATTTGTACGGCAAGGCACAGCAGATGATTCTGGCAGTGGCCACCGGTCGCTGAATCGAAAGGAAATTCAAATGGACGGTCTTAGTTCAGTCATTGCAATCTCTTCCAGCGGTCTGCGCGCCCAGAGCGAGCGTATCCGCGTGGTGTCTGAAAACATCGCCAATGCCAGTTCCACCGCTAACAGCCCGGACGAGGATCCATATCGCCGCAAGGTGATCTCTTTCGGGACCAATTTGGACGAAGCCACCGGGGCCTCAATCGTCGAGGTTTCTGAAATCGCGCGCGATGACAGTGACTTTTCACTGCGCTTTGATCCGTCCCATCCGGCCGCTGACATCAACGGTTTCGTCAAGTACCCAAACGTCAATCCGCTGATCGAGATGAGTAACATGCGCGAAGCCTCGCGCAGTTACGAGGCCAACATGWCGATGCTGGAAAATGCCAAGCAGATGCGCCAGCAATTAATTGATTTGTTGAGATAGGATCAGATTGATGAGCGGTTTTTCTTCCATCCAGCCAAACTCTGCCATCCAGGCCGCCTATGGTCGGGGGCGCGATTTGCAGGGCGACAAGCCAGGTGCCGCGGCGGGCTCTGAAAGCACGCAGGTCCAGACTTTTGCGCAGATGGTCGAAAAGGGCGCGGCAGAAGCGGTGCAGACGGTCCGCGATGGCGACKCAATGGCCGCTGCCGGGCTCAGCGGGCAGGTCGGCATCCAACAGGTTGTCGAGGCGACGATGGCACTTGAAAGTACGGTGCGGGTGTCGGTGGCGCTGCGTGACAAGCTGGTAGAGGCCTATCAGGAAGTAATGCGTATGCCAGTCTGACGGGAGTCGGTCTGAAATAACGAACGGAGGGGGCCCTTGGACGCCGTCGGTATCTATGAAATCCTCAAGTTGACGATCATAACCATCCTTTGGGGCACGGGGCCGATTCTGCTTGGGGCGCTGGTGGTCGGGCTGGGCATCGCGTTCTTCCAGGCGCTGACGCAAATTCAGGAAATCACCCTGACTTTTGTGCCTAAAATCGTAGCTATTTTCGTCCTGCTGATCCTGACTTTGCCATTCATGTACGAAACGCTGCTTCAGCTGTCGAATCGGGTGTTCGACCTGATTGTCAGTGGTGGAGTCTGATATGGCTGGCACGGGATTCCGGGTGCGACTGGTCGCCGGTGCGTTGGCGCTGATCGGTATTTCCAGTATTGGCGTTGCCGCGCAGGCCCAGCTCTGGTCCGGTTTCTACCGCCCATCGAACCCGGTGCTGTCACCGGTGGTGGCCGCGCCATCCACAATCGATGATCCCGCCTGCCTGACTGCCATCATCAAGGCGCAGGCCCGCTATGGCATCCCCGACAACCTGCTGCTGGCGGTCGGCATTCAGGAGGCCGGGCGGCGCAAGAAAAACCTTACGGTTTGGCCCTGGGCGGTCAATGCCGATGGCAAAGGCATGTTCTTTCGCTCCCAGAGCGAAGCCGTGGCGCGGGTTCGCGCGCTACAGGCCAGCGGAACACAGTCGATCGACGTGGGCTGCATGCAGGTCAATCTTAAATGGCATGGCGACGGCTTTGCCTCGGTGGAGCGGGCTTTTGACCCTGCCACCAACGTGGATTATGCCGCCCGTTTCCTGCTGTCGCTCTACCGCCGCGAAGGCGACTGGTGGAAGGCCGCCGGTTTCTACCATTCCTCGACCCCGGCGCGTCAGGAAATCTATCTGGCCGCGCTGGTGCGCAACCAGCAGGTGGCCAACGCCGAAATCGACCAGATAATGGCCCGTGTCAGTCTTGACACGCGCCGGATCGCGCGCGCACAACCGCCAACACCGCGCCTGCCCAAGCCGCCCGTGCTGTGGAGTTCGACCCTGGGCAAGACACCTGATGAGGTCGGCACCGCGCAATTTTCGATCTATTCCCGGAAGCCGCTGACCCCGGTCTTGCCCGGCTTTACGGAGATGTTCTGAAACCGATGAGCACACGCGACACCAATACCCCCCAGAAAACACCAACCGACTGGTTAGATGTCGCGCTGGCCAACCGCGACATCGGTTTTGCCATCGGCGTGATGATGATCCTCGGGATGCTGTTCATCCCGCTGCCATCGTTCCTGCTTGACTTCGGGCTGGCAATTTCGCTGGCGCTATCCGTGCTGATCCTGATGGTGGCGTTGTGGATTCCAACGCCCCTTGAATTCAACTCGTTCCCGACCCTTTTGCTGGTGGTGACGATGTTGCGGCTGGCGCTGAACGTTTCCTCGACCCGGCTGATCTTAAGCGAGGGTCACACCGGACCAGGGGCGGCTGGCAATGTGATCGAGGGCTTTGCCTCTTTTATTGTCTCCGGCAATTTTGTTATCGGCATCGTGATCTTCGCCATATTGGTGACGATCAACTTTGTGGTCATCACCAAAGGTTCGACCCGCATCGCCGAAGTGGCGGCGCGGTTCTCGCTGGATGCGATGCCGGGCAAGCAGATGGCAATCGACGCCGACCTTGGGGCTGGCATCATTGACGACGAACAGGCGCGCGAGCGGCGCAGAATCCTAGAGGAGGAAAGCAGTTTCTACGGTGCCATGGACGGTGCGTCGAAATTCGTGCGCGGCGATGCGGTGGCCGGGCTTATCATCACTCTGATCAACGTGATCGGCGGTATCCTGATCGGCGTCACCAGCTATGATCTGAGTCTTTCGCAGGCCGCCAACAACTATACGACCCTGACCATCGGGGATGGTCTGGTCAGTCAGATCCCGGCGCTGGTGGTGTCGCTGGCCGCCGGCCTGCTGGTCACCAAAAGCAGCACCCACGGTGCCGCCAACGAAGCGGTGTTGTCGCAACTGGGCCATTTTCCCAAGGCGCTGTACATGGCGGCCGGGCTTAGCTTTGTGTTCGGGTTGTTGCCGGGTTTCCCGTTCTTCCTGTTCACCTCGCTGGCGGTGGGCATCGCCGTGACCGGCTATCTGATGCAGAAACACATGGCCGAAAAGGAACGCCTGGTCGCCGCCGAGCCGACCGAGTCCGAGTCCAGCCAGTCCACCGATCCAGTGGCCGACATGCTGCGACTCGACGATTTGCGGTTGAATCTTGGCACCGCGCTGGTCCCGTTGATCACCTCGACCAACGCGGCACTGCCGGGCAAGGTCAAGAGTCTGCGCAACCTTTTTATCAAGGATTTCGGCTTTGTCCTGCCGCCGGTGCGGATCAAGGATAGCGCCGACCTGCCCGGCACCACCTATTCGATCTGCCTGCAAGGGGTGGAGACCGCGCGCGGTGAAGTGCGCCCGGGGCTGATGATGGTGATCGTGCCCACGGATGAAGACATAGACCTGCCCGGCGAACGCACCCGTGAACCCACCTTCGGGCTGAACGCGATCTGGGTCGACGATGCCCGCGCCGCCGAGGCCGAGGTGCGCGGCCTGACCGTGGTCGACCCCGAAAGCGTGATCACCACCCATCTGACCGAGGTCATAAAAGAGCATATGCCCGAACTGCTGACCTATGCCGCCACCCAGGAACTGATCCAGGGGCAGACCAAGGAATATCAGAAATTGCTGGCGGACACGCCCAGCAAGACCCCCGGCGTGATGCTTCAGCATGTGCTGCAAACTTTGCTTTCCGAACGCGTGTCTATCCGCAACCTGCCCCGCATCATCGAAGCGCTGGCCGAAGCGTCGGCTACTACCCAGAACGTGCGCACCGTGGTCGAACATGTGCGCGGCAAGCTGGCCCAGCAGATCTGTCAGGCGCTGACCGATGCGCAGAGCTTTGTGCCGGTAATCTCGCTGGGGCCGCAATGGGAACGCGAACTGAACAACGCCATCTCGCAGGGCGGTGACGAGGATGCCTTCCTGATGTCGCCGCAAAGGGTGCAGGAATTCGTGCTGGCGGTGCGCCGTGAAATCCAGAAATTCGCCGCCACCGACGAATGGCCGGCACTTTTGGTGTCGCCCTCGATTCGCGCGCATGTGCGCTCGATCCTCGAACGGGTCAGCCCGGTCACCCAGGTGATTTCCCATAACGAGGTGCATCGCAAGGCCTCGCTCAGAACCGTCGCCACCGTGGGCAACTAAGCGATGCCGCTGGATACCGCCGTTGCCAGCCTGATCTTCGGATATTTCCTGGTGGTGGGGCGGATCGGAACGGCGCTGATCTTTATGCCCGGATTCGGTGAAACGCAAATCCCGATGCGGATACGGCTGACCTTTGCGCTGATCCTCAGTGCCGTGCTTTACCCGCTCACGCCGGTCGCCGCGATCATGCCCGAATCCCCGGTCATGGTGACGCTGTACCTTGCTGCCGAAGTGACCATCGGGCTGTGGATCGGCCTGACTGCACGGGTGTTGTTGTCGGCGATGCAGTTCGCCGGCTATCAGGTCGGGCAGGTATCGGGGCTGGCCAATGCCTTTGGCCCGTCGCTTGGCACCTTCGAAGGGGCCACCCTGGTCGCCACCTTGCTGCTGCTTGGGGCGGTGGCGTTGATTTTGGCCTCTGATGCCCACCATCTGATCTTGCGCGCGCTGATCTACAGCTATACCGTTTTCCCACCCGGTGTCGTGATGCCCGCCGAACTGGCCCAACAGATGGTCAAGGCTGGCGCGCACAGTCTCTATATCGGCACCTCCGTCGCCGCGCCCTTCTTCATCATGGGCCTGATTCTGAACCTTGGCATGGGATTGGCCAATCGAATGATGCTGCAACTTCCGGTCTTCTTCGTTGCTGGATCGCTGCTGATCGGGGTCGGTCTGCTGGTGCTGTCGGTGGCGATTCCATCGATGCTGGGTTTCTTTCTTGAGGACTTTGCCAATTGGCTGGTCGGATTCAGGTTCTGATCCGCCATGGCCGGTGAAAATCAGGAGGACAAGAGTTCCCAGTCACAGGAACCGACCGAAAAAAAGATCAAGGACGCCCGCAAGAAGGGGGATGTTCCCAGTTCCCGCGAAACCGGCAATATGATGGTGGTGGTTTCGCTGGTGATAATCGTGCTGTTCATCCTGCCGTGGCAGACCCCGGCGCTGGTCGGGTCACTGGCGGAAATGGTCGATATGGCCGGGCGCATTCCAGTGGACAGCGGCCAGCCCGGGGTGGTCAAGATGGGTCAGATCCTGCGCACGTTCATCACCGAACTATCGGTATCTCTGGTGCCGATGTTCGGCGTGATGGTCGGCGGCGCGATCTTTGGCATCCTGATCCGTGGCGAAACCGTGGTCGCCACCGAACGTATCCGCCCAAAGATGTCCAAGATTTCGCCTGTTCAGGGTCTGAAGAAGATGTTCGCGGCCGACGCATTGGTTGAATTCGCTAAGAACCTGATCAAGGTGTTTGCGGTCGGCGCGCTCGCGGTCTGGGTCACCAGCACCGCTGTGCGAGGCATCTGGCAAGCCCCGGGCTTTTTGCCCGAAGACCTGCCGGGCTACATGGCCAACACCTCGGGCCGGTTGCTGGCAGCGACCGCTGCCTTTTTGGCACCGGTCGCCGTCGTCGACATCCTTTGGCGTCGCTTTGATTGGCGCCGCAAGCAGATGATGTCGATGAAGGAAGTCCGCGACGAGATCAAGGACTCCGAAGGGTCGCCCGAAATCAAGGGCAAGCGCGCCGCCCTGCGTCGGCAACGCTCCAAGCAGAGGT
>NVQY01000058.1 GCA_002400675.1 Paracoccaceae bacterium
GTGCGCAAGGAGTGGTTGGAGGTTTAGCACATGCATGGCGCATTCATCCGCAAGGACTTTGGTGACGGGGTGACCGGGATCAGCCTGAACCGCGCGCCGGTCAACGCGCTAAGCGTCGGATTCTTGCAGGATTTCGCCTCGCTGCTGGACGAACTGACCGGCGATGAGACCGTTCGCGCGTTGGTATTACTCAGTGAGTTCAAGGTGTTCTCGGCCGGAATTGATCTAAAAGAGGCGATGGCATTCTCTGTCGAAGAACAGGCGGCGATGGTGGATGCGCTGAACACCACGTTCCTGCGTCTCTTCGCCTTTCCCAAGCCGGTTGTGGCGGCGATCAATGGGGCTGCGATTGCCGGGGGCATGTTCTTTGTGCTGACCAGCGATTTCCGCGTGGCCGGCCCGCACGCCAGTTTTGGGCTGGCGGAAATCCGCGTCGGAGTTGATTTCCCCATTGGCCCGATGGAATTTGCCCGCGCCACCCTGTCGCCGGACATGCTGCGCCGGCTGATGCTGACCGGGCGACCGATCTCGGCGCAAGAGGCGCATCTGGCCGGGGTTGTCGATGTGATCGAACAGGATCCGGACGTGGTACTTGACCGTGCCATTCGCGCCGCGCGCGACATGGCCGCCAGCCCGCCGGACACCTACGCGGTGATCAAGCATCAGATCCGCCAAGCCACCATAACCCAGATCGAATCCGCAATGGCGGCAGGGACCGCAAGCCGCGAAGCCGGCTGGTTCACCGAAAGCACGCAAGACGCGATGATGAGAGTTCTGGGCGGAATCTAGGCCCGTCAATATAACGAGAACATCAAATGAACACACGACTTTCCCCGGATCAGCCCCGTCTGGATCGCATTAAGACTTGGATGCAAACCTATGTGGATGAACGGAAATTCCCCGGCGCGTCCCTGTTGATCACCCAAGGCGGCCAAGAGGTCTTTCACCACGCAACCGGGTTGCGCGACATCGCCCGCGACCTGCCATTTCAGCGCGACACGCTGGCGCGAATATACTCGATGACCAAGCCGATTACATCGGTGGCGATGATGATGCTGGTGGAACGCGGGCTGGTGCATCTGGGCGCGCCGATCTCGGATTTCCTGCCGGCGTTCAGCGACATGCGCGCGCTGATCCCCGGTGCCTCGTTGATCGACCAGACCGAACCCTGCGCCACGCCAACCGTGCACCAGTTGATGACCCATACCGCTGGGTTCACCTATTCGTTCAACCCCGGTGTGCTGCCTCAGGCGATGGGCGACGTTGACCCGATGTTCAACCCATGCACCCACCTGCTAAGCGATGCCTGCGACCGTCTGGCCGCGTTCCCGCTGGCGTTTCAGCCGGGCACGCGCTGGGAATATTCAGTCGGCATCGACGTTTTGGGCCGGATTATCGAAGTGGTGACGGGCAAGACGCTGGATCAGGTCTTTGGCGATGAAATTTTCGCGCCCCTTGGCATGGCTGAGACCGGCTTCACGCCCCCCAATGGCACCGGCGACCGGTTTGCCGCGCTTTACACCCCGCTTGCGGGTGACGCGATGGCGTTGAACGCGGCCAAGGACAGCATTGAAACCCTGCGCATGGTGGACGAGGCCGGATCGTCGCCGTTCGAGACCTCGACATTGTATTCCGGCGGCGGCGGATTGGTCGGCACCATCGACGACTACATGCGCTTTGTCGAAATGCTGCGCCGGGGCGGAGACTGCGACCACGGACGCTTGTTATCACGCTCCACGGTCGATTTCATGCGCCTGAACCACCTGCCCGGCGATATCGCCTCGATGGGCCCGACCAGCTTTTCCGAACAACCGATGCACGGCATAGGCTTTGGTCTGGGCGGCTCGGTCGTGATCAACCCGGCCCGCACTGGCGCGCCCGGCAATGTGGGTGATTTTAGCTGGGGGGGCATGGCCTCGACGGCTTTCTGGCTTGATCCGGTGCTGGATATGAACGTGGTGTTCTTTACCCAGCTTTCACCGTCGTCATCATACCCGGCACGCGCCCAACTCAAGGCGCTGATCCACGGAGCCATGACATGAGGCCGATCCTGTGGACCCCGTCCGAGGCCCGCGCCGATGCCAGCACCATGGCCGGGTTCATCCGGTTTCTGGCTGAATCTCGTGATCTGGAGTTCGACGACTATCAGGCCCTCTGGCGCTGGAGCGTCGATGATCTGGATGCATTCTGGGCCGCGATCCGCGATTTCTTTGACCTTGATATCCGGTCGCCTTCAGGCGTGGTTCTGCAAGGCCGCCAGATGCCCGGCGCACGATGGTTCCCCGATGCGCAGGTGAACGTCGCCGCGCAACTGCTTAAACAGGCTGATAAAACCCCGGATGCACCGGCGCTTGTGATCCAGTCCGAAACCTTCGGCCATACGATCCTTAGCTGGCAGGACCTGGCCGCGCAGGTGGCGTCGGTGGCCAATCATTTCCGCGCCATGGGGGTGGGCAAAGGCGACCGGGTTGTCGCGGTTCTGCCCAATACCGAAGTAGCAATGATCGCCTTTCTGGCCACCGCCAGCATCGGCGCGATCTGGTCGTTATGCGCACCGGATATGGGCCATGTGGCGATTCTGGACCGGTTCCGCCAGATCGAACCCAAGGTGATGATCGCGCAGGATGGCTATGTTCACGCCGGCAAAACTATTGACCGGCGCGACGTGCTAAAGGTCATTTCAGACGGCTTGCCGACGCTAAAGACGCTTGTAACGGTGCCGGTCATTGGCCCGGTTCCGGACGCGGCACAACTTTGGTCCGACCTGACCGGCGACAAGGCCGATCTGCGCTTTGAGCCGGTAGATTTCGATCATCCGCTGTGGGTGGTTTATTCGTCGGGCACCACCGGCACGCCCAAGCCGATCGTGCAGGGGCATGGCGGCGTGTTGTTGGAGGGGGCGAAACAATCGCTACATCAGGATTTGCGCGCGGGGGATCAGTTCCTGTGGCTGACCTCTTCGGGGTGGATCATGTGGAACGCGCAAACCGTGGCGCTGGGGCAGGGAGCGACGGTGCATATGTTCGACGGTGCGCCCAACCACCCGGATATGGGCGTGCTGTGGCGCTATGTGGCCGCGCAAAAGATCAGCTATTTTGGCGCGGGGGCGGCGTTTTTCACTGGTTGTATCAAGGCGGGGATCAGCCCCAAGGACGAAGGTGACCTAAGCGCGTTACGGTCGCTTGGGGCGACGGGGTCTCCGATGACGGCGGACGCGTATGAATGGGTCTACGCATCGGTGAAACCCGACATCTGGCTGCACCCGTTTTCCGGCGGGACCGACCTGTGCGGCGCGTTTGTCGGCGGCAATCCGATGTTGCCCGTGCGCGCGGGGGAAATGCAGTGCCGGTTCCTGGGCAACGCGGTACGGGCTTTTGATGATGAGGGCGTCGAGTTGATCGGCAAAGTGGGCGAATTGGTCTGCACCGAACCCTTGCCGTCGATGCCGCTGTACTTTTGGGGCGACGACGACGGCAGCCGCCTGTTCGGATCGTATTTCGACACATATCCCGGTATCTGGCGCCACGGCGACTGGATCGAAATCACTGCCGAGGGCGGATCTGTTATCTTTGGCCGCTCGGACGCGACCATCAACCGGCGCGGGCTGCGCATGGGAAGTTCCGAGATATATCAAGCAGTTGAAAGCCTTGACGAGGTGTTAGACTCACTGGTGATCGACCTTGAGTTTCTGGGCCGCGAAAGTTTCATGCCGCTGTTTGTGGTGCTGCCCAAAGGCGCCACCCTGAACGCAGACCTGAAGGACAAGATCAACGCAGCCATCCGCGAAGGTGTCTCGGCGCGTTTCCTGCCCAACGAGATCGTGCAGATCGCGCAGGTGCCGCGCACCATGTCGGGCAAAAAGCTGGAAGTGCCGGTGAAAAAGCTGCTACTTGGGGGCGATCCGGCCAAGGTGGTGAACCGCGATTCGATGGCCAACCCGGATAGTTTCGATGCCTTCATCGCCTATGAAAATGCGCGCGAGGGCCGGCCAAAAGGATAGATAATATGGACGACGGTGCCGCAGAACTTCTGAACCTGCTTGAAATTGAACGGCTGGAAAAGGACATGTTTCGCGGCCTTGGCAGTGGCGGTGAAACCAACAAACGCATCTACGGCGGGCAGGTGATCGCGCAAGCGTTGGCGGCGGCTTATGGCACGGTTGATGAGGACCGTCTGTGCCATTCCTTGCACGCCTATTTCATCCGCGCGGGTGATCCGTCAATTCCGGTGATCTATCAAGTTGACCGTTCGCGCGATGGCGGCAGTTTCACCACGCGCCGGGTGGTGGCGATTCAGCATGGGCGGCAAATCCTGAACATGGCCGCGTCGTTTCAGGTGGTCGAGGGCGGTTGGGATTATCAGCACCCGATGCCCGACGTGCCGGCCCCGGAAACCCTGCTTAGCCGGGATGAATTGCGCCGCAAGAACGTTGATCGCATCCCCGAGGCCCTCCGCGCCGATTTCCTGCGCCCGCGCCCGATTGACTACCGCGAAGTCGACCCGCGCGACCTGTTCGACCCGGCCCCGGCCAGCGACGTCAACCACATGTGGTTCCGTATGCAGGGGGCCAAAGGGGCCAGTGCGGCGATGCAGCATTGCCTGCTGGCCTATGCGTCGGATATGAACCTGTTGGGGTCGTCGTTGCGCCCGCACGGGCTGACCTGGTTCAAACCACGCCAGATGACCGCCAGCCTTGATCACGCCATGTGGTTCCACGCGCCGATCCACTTTGAAAACTGGCATCTGTATTCGATGGACGCGCCCTTTACCGGCGGCGCGCGTGGGTTCAATCGCGGGTCAATCTTTACCGAAGACGGTGTGTTGGTGGCCAGTGTCGCGCAGGAAGGGCTAATGCGCCCCCTGAAACCCCGGCCAAAGGAAAGCTCATGAAACTGACCTTGCATCACATCAACCTGTCCACCGAAGATGTTGAAAGAATGGATGAATTCTATCGTGAAGTCTTATGTCTTGATGTGCCGAAATCCGACCTGCCGGCACTGGACAAGACCAAAGGCTACGCCGGTGACGTGGCTATCGTCAGCGACGGCGCGATCCAGACCCACCTTGCCCAACGCGACGTCTTGGCCGGGTTCAAGACCGGCCACATGGTCAACCCATTGGTGCGCGGGCACACCGCCTATCGCACCGACRATCTGGCCGCGTTCATGGCCCATCTGGACGCGCAGGGCGTGCGTTATTCCGACTGGGGGAACACCGCCGTTGCGGGCTGGCATCAGATCTTTTTCTACGACCCCGACGGCAATGTCATCGAAGTGCATCAGGTGGATGAAATCGACTGAACCGGCGCAACGACGGGTGTCTGGCGGTACGACCATTGCGGAGAGTTAGGATGGTAGGCCCGGTAGGACTCGAACCTACGACCAAAGCGTTATGAGCGCTCTGCTCTAACCAACTGAGCTACAGGCCCGCCTGTGGCCTTTGCTATCAGAGAAGGGTGCGCCGTCAAGCCTGAATGGGCCTCGGATCGGCGCAGATCCTGCGAATATCGCCAAATTGCAACCTTCCTGATTGACGGGCGCGCCTTTACGCGGGCTTGACGTTGCATGGCCCCTGTGGATGGTCTAGGGCCACAGGCAACCAAACCGAGGGGGCGATATGGCCGATAAACCAAACGGGATTACCTATGCCGAGGCGGGTGTCGATATCGACGCCGGCAACGCGCTGGTCGAGCGGATCAAACCAGCGGCCAAGCGCACCAATCGGCCCGGCGTGATGGCCGGGCTTGGCGGGTTTGGCGCGTTGTTTGATTTAAAGGGCGCAGGCTATAGTGACCCGGTTCTGGTGGCGGCCACGGACGGGGTGGGTACCAAGCTGCGCATCGCCATTGATACCGGCAATGTCGGCGGGGTCGGCATTGATCTGGTCGCCATGTGCGTCAATGATCTGGTCTGTCAGGGCGCAGAGCCGTTGTTTTTCCTGGATTATTTCGCCACGGGCAAGCTGGATACTGAAGTGGCCGCGACCATCATCGAAGGCATCGCCGAGGGCTGTGTCTTGTCCGGTTGTGCGTTGATTGGTGGCGAAACCGCTGAGATGCCGGGCATGTACCCGGAGGGCGATTTCGATCTGGCGGGATTCTCCGTGGGTGCGATGGAGCGTGGCGCGGCCTTGCCCGAAGGCGTCGCCGTGGGCGATGTTCTGTTGGGGCTGGCCAGCAACGGGGTGCATTCCAACGGCTATTCGCTGGTACGCCGGTTGGTTCAGATGTCCGGGTTGGGCTGGGATGCGGATTGCCCGTTTGGTGGGGGCGCGCTGGGGGCGGCTTTGCTGACGCCCACGCGGCTATATGTGCGCGCGGCGCTTGAGGCGATCAGGTCGGGTGGGGTTCACGCGTTGGCACATATCACCGGCGGTGGGCTGACCGAGAACCTGCCACGGGTTTTGCCCGACGGCATGGGCGTACGGATTGATCTGGACGCATGGGATTTGCCCGGCGTTTTCAGCTGGATGGCCGGGGTTGGCGGGATTGAACCGGCAGAGATGCTCAAGACCTTCAACTGTGGGGTTGGCATGGTTCTGGTGTGTGCACCGGACCGGGCCGAGGCGCTTGAGGCGTTGCTAAAAGAGGCCGGCGAAACCGTGTATCGCCTTGGCAGCGTGACCGATGCGTCGGGCGTGACCTATGAGGGGTCGCTGCTGTGAGCAAGGCCCGTGTGGCCATCCTGCTTTCGGGCGGGGGGTCGAACATGGAGGCGTTGCTTGCGTCGATGCAAGGCGATCATCCGGGGCGCCCCTGTCTGGTTCTGTCCAACGACCCCAAGGCCGGCGGGCTGGTCAAGGCGGCGGCGCGCGGCGTGCCGGTGGCGGCGGTGGATCATCGCGCCTTTGCCGGCGACCGGTTGGCGTTTGAGGCCGCGTTGATGCGGCCCCTGATAGACGCCGCGCCAGACATCATTTGCCTTGCCGGGTTCATGCGGGTTCTGTCGGCGGATTTTGTATCGCACTGGGCCGGGCGGATGCTGAACATTCATCCATCCCTACTGCCCAAATATCGCGGGTTGCACACCCATGCGCGCGCGTTGGCGGCTGGCGACAAGGAACACGGCTGTTCGGTGCATGAAGTCACGGCGGAACTGGATGGTGGGCCGATTCTGGGGCAGGCGCGGGTGCCGGTTCTGGAGGGCGACACGCCCGACGATCTGGCCGCACGGGTGCTGGTGATGGAACACGCGCTGTATCCGGCGGTGCTGCGCCGGTTTGCCGATGGGGATAAGCGGCCGGTTTTGTTGGGGTAACGCGGGTCGGATTTGCAAATGGTTGGGCGATTGCGTATGACGGAATTGCAAAAGGGCTGGCAGCACCGCCGCCAAAATCATCCGGGCGTTCAGCGCTGATAACAAGACCAAGAAAAGAGCTAATACGCAGATGAAAACCCTTACCACGACCGAAGAACTGGCGGAATTCTGTCAGGCCGCCGCCCAGCACCCTTATGTCACGCTTGATACCGAATTTCTGCGCGAGCGCACCTATTATTCCAAGCTGTGTTTGGTGCAGATGGCGATGCCGGGCACCGGCGAGGAAAACGCGGTTCTGCTGGATCCGCTGGTCGATGGGCTGTCGCTTGAGCCGCTGTATGATCTGTTTCGCGATACGTCGGTGGTCAAGGTTTTTCACGCCGCGCGGCAGGATCTTGAGATTTTCTGGGTCGATGCCAAGGTGTTTCCCGAACCGTTGTTTGATACGCAGGTGGCGGCGATGGTGTGTGGGTTCGGCGATCAGGCCGGCTATGAGACATTGGTGCGCAAGATCGTGCATCTGCCGCTGGACAAATCCTCGCGCTTTACCGACTGGTCGCGCCGCCCGCTGAGCGAGGCGCAAAAGACCTATGCCTTGGGCGACGTGACCCATCTGCGTGACATCTATGAATTCCTTGCCGCTGAGTTGGAGAAATCCGGGCGGTCCCATTGGGTCGAAGAGGAATTGCGCATTCTGACCAATCCGGCGACCTATGACATTGTGCCGTCCGAGGCCTGGCGCCGGGTCAAGACCCGCAATTCGTCGCCCAAGTTTCTCGCCGTGGTGCGCGAACTGGCGGCGTTCCGCGAGGTCTATGCGCAAAACGCCAACCTGCCGCGCAACCGGGTGTTCAAGGACGAGGCGATGACCGAACTAGCCGCTACCAAGCCGCGCAATGCGGGTGATCTGGGGGCCTCACGCCTTTTGCTGCGCGAGGCGCGGCGCGGGGCGATTGCCGAAGGTATCCTGGAGGCCGTGGCGCGCGGCGTTGCCTGCCCGCCCGATCAGATGCCACAACCGGACCGGCGGCGCGAAAAGCTACAGGTCAATCCGGCGCTGGCCGATCTGTTGCGGGTATTGCTGAAGTCAAAGACCGAAAGCGCCAGTGTCGCCGCCAAGCTGATTGCCAGCAGCGCCGATCTGGATGCGATTGCTGCGGGTTTACGTGATGTGCCGGCCCTGTCGGGTTGGCGGCGCGAAGTGTTCGGTAATGACGCACTGCGACTGTGTGACGGCGAGATTGCCCTGACCGCTAAGGGGCAGACGGTTCGGGTTGTCGAACTGGGGTAACCGGTTTCGGCCGGTCTACTGACGCCGCCGCGTTTCGCGTATGTTTTGCCCGCCTTTTACCCGGATCAGGCGAATGCCGCGCAATTCCTGATTGGTCAGGCTTTTGGCCCCAATGATGGTGCGGGTGCGTTCCGGGCCTGCCGGGGTTGCATTGTCCGGATAGGTGACGCGGAACGTGTAGCTTAACGTATCTGTGGGTGAATCTTCGCCCACCGGATCAAGGACCAGCCTTGCGGCGTAGGCACCCTGCCGGCCGGCCACGCCGGTAGCAAAGATTGTCGCCCCGGTCGAGTTCTTTTCCACCCGCAATTCGGTGATGTTGGTGATCGGCACGCTATAATCCACCGGTTCGGGTTTGGCGATGATCGACGATTTTGTTGGAATCAGTGGGTTGACCGAGGCCGGATCGACAACGGTTTCGACCGCGCTTGAGCGGCTTTTGCCAAACCAGTTGCCCGGATTGACGCGGCTATTGCTCCAACCGCCACAGCCAGCCAGAAACAGGCTTGTTGTCAGAAGCATCATAAGAGGTTTGCGCATGTTTGCCCTGCCCACGTCTTTTTTGTTCACCCTGTCATTCGGTTACCTTATCCTGAGCCGGTTGAAAAGATATGATAAAGATATGATAGGGGGCTGGACAGAGGACGGGGGGGTGCCTAATCCGGGATCAGGCCCGAAACGGGTGATCTGCAACCACATCAAGGAGCCGTCATGGCCAGCCCAGCGTTTGAAGAAATTGTCGAAGATTTCGAGTTTCTCGACGATTGGGAGGATCGTTATCGTTATGTGATCGATCAGGGCAAAGAGATGGCTCCGTTGGATGCGGCGTTGAAAGTGCCCGCGACCAAGGTGGATGGCTGCGCCAGTCAGGTCTGGTTGCATCCGGTGATCGAGGATGGCGTATTTCGCTTTGACGGGGACAGTGATGCGATGATCGTGCGCGGGTTGATTGCCGTGTTACGCGCACTTTATAGCGGGTTGCGCGTTGAAGAGGTGGTCAAGGTTGATGCGCGGGCGGAATTTGCCCGGCTGGGGCTGAACGAGCATTTGTCAGCCCAGCGGTCCAACGGATTGCGGGCGATGATCGAGCGGATTGGTCAGGTCGCGGCGGCGCATATCTGAAGCCGGGCAGGGGGGCCAGCCCCCCAGACCCCCCGGGATATTTATCAACAGAAGAAGCGTCAGGTGGGTTTTTTGGCCCATGTGGTGAGGGTTGATTGCAGATCACCATAGCCGGTTTGGCGGTGTTCGAACGCGAGGCCAAGGCGGGTGGCGCAGGTTTGGGCGCTTTTGGTTAGGTCCGGATCTTTGGTTTGGGCCAGATAGACCAGTTTGGTGTAATGGCCAAAGTACATTTCCAGCAGTTCGGGGTGGCGATCAAGGCCCAGCGGGGTCCAGATGAAGGCGTCAAACTGGCGGGCCAGAAAATCGGTCAGGTAGAAGGCGGTGATTTCGTCGCGGTGGGCGAAAATGTCGTTGCCTTCAAAGAAGCTGTAGCAATGGGGTCCGCTGATCATGTCGATGCCGAGGTGGTCGCAGGCAGTTTGGAGTTGCCCTCCGGTGCCGCAATCGGCGTAGACCACGTAGATCTTGTCATAGGTGGTTCGGTGTTTGGCGATTGCGCCTGTGACCGCCTCTGTGATCAGGTCGGGGTGGTTGTGCAGGATCGCCGGCAGGCACGTCAGGTCCATGTGGTCCCAGCCGTTCAGAGATTTCAGGTGCAGGATTTCACGCGCCAGCGCGCCGCAGGCGATCAACAGGATGCGCCCGGTCTTGTGGGCTGGCGCTGCCAAACCGTTTTCGGTCAGCTGCGCGTCATCCAGCCCGCCGGATTTGGCGACGATTGGTATCCGGCGGCGGTTTAGGGGTGATTTTGGCCGGCGGGCCAAGGATCACGCGCTCAACTGGTTATGTTTGCGGCTGATGAATTCCTTGGCGGTTTCCACCGCGACGGCGGCGTCACGGCAATAGGCATCTGCGCCGATCGCCTTGGAGAATTCTTCGTTCAGGGGGGCACCCCCGACCAGCACGATATAGTCGTCGCGTTTGCCCTGTTCGATCAGCGTGTCGATCACCACCTTCATGTACGGCATGGTGGTGGTCAGCAGCGCCGACATGCCGAGGATGTCGGGTTGTTCGCTTTCCAGCGCTTCGAGGTAGTTTTCCACCGGGTTGTTGATGCCAAGGTCGATTACTTCAAAGCCCGCGCCCTCCATCATCATCGCCACGAGGTTCTTGCCGATGTCGTGGATGTCGCCCTTGACCGTGCCGATAACCATCTTGCCCATCTGCGGTGCGCCGGTTTCGGCCAGCAGCGGCTTGAGGATGCCCATGCCGCCTTTCATCGCGTTGGCGGCCAGCAGGACCTCTGGCACAAACAGGATACCATCGCGGAAATCCGCGCCGACGATGGTCATGCCCCCCACCAGCGCCTTGGTCAGCACATCGTAGGGTATCCATTTACGGGCCAGCAGGATGTTGACCGCTTCTTCGATCTCTTCGCGCAGACCGTCATAGAGGTCGTCGAACATCTGTTGCACGAGTTCTTCGTCGTCTAGCTCGGACAGGATGATGTCATCTTCTTGCGACATGGGGGCGTTTCCTTTGAACAGCGGGGCAGGGTGCCCCGTCATGCATCTTTAAGTCATCTATTGGCCAAATGGCCCCGGCAGCACTGCGACAATTGCGACATCACCCGTTCTACAACCGACCTATACCGGCGATTGTCGCAAATTGATAATGAAGAAATTGCATAGAGATAATGGGGTTATTGCATGCGTTCCCTTTATGTTCTAGTTTGACGGCATGGGCAGAATTGCGGAAATTGATCCCGGGCGGCGGCGTGGGCGGGGGGCGTGCGGCAATATCTCGGGTCGCTTTGACCTTGAACGGCGCGAAGAATGCGATGGTTGGGACATCCCCGAAGAGCGCCCGGCGTTTCGTACAGAGGTGTGCGCAGAACAGGTGCGTAGCCTGATCAGCTATAACCGCTCGCCGGATCTGCCGTTTGACCGTTCGATCAACCCCTATCGAGGCTGCGAACATGGCTGTGTCTATTGCTTTGCGCGACCATCCCACGCCTATCTTGGTCTGTCGCCGGGGTTGGATTTTGAAACCCGTCTGGTGGCGCGCCCCAACGCGGCTGAGGTTCTGGCGGGTGAGTTGCGCAAACCGCGCTATCGCGTCGCCCCGATTGCCATTGGCACCAACACCGACCCGTATCAGCCGGTGGAAAAGACATGGGGTGTCACGCGCGCCTGTTTGCAGGTTCTGGCCGCGTTCAATCACCCGGTTGTAATCGTCACCAAGGGGGCGCTGATCGAACGGGATCTGGACATTCTGGCACCGATGGCCGCCAAAGGGCTGGTGCGGGTGGGCATATCGCTGACCACGCTTGATCCCGGTCTGTCGCGGCGGATGGAGCCGCGTGCGCCGGCCCCTGCGCGACGATTGGCGATGATCCGACGGTTGACCGATACCGGGGTGCCGGTGCGGCTGATGGCCTCGCCGATTGTGCCGGGGTTGACCGATCACGAGGTCGAGGCGCTGTTGCAGGCCGGGCATGACGCGGGCGCGGATGCGGCGAGTTGGATCATGCTGCGATTGCCGCGCGAGGTGTCGCAAATCTGGCAGGCCTGGCTGGCCGAACACGAACCAGGACGGGCGGCGCGGGTGATGGCGCGGTTGCGCGAAATGCATGGCGGCAAGGATTACGATGCGCGCTGGGGGCAACGGATGCGCGGGCAGGGACCGTATACCGACATGGTGGCCACAAGGTTCAGGGCGGCGGCGCGGCGGCTGGGGTTGGATCGCGCGACGGCTCCGTTGCGCTGTGATTTGTTTGCGCCGCCGCAAAAGTCAGGCGATCAGCTCTCGTTATTCTAGGCCGCGCTGCTTATGCTGCCGGGGAAACGAAAGGAAAAGACATGTGGGATAAACGTTATAGCGCGCCGGGGTTCTTGTTTGGCACCGAACCGGCGCAGTTTCTGACGCGCGAGGCCGGGCTGATGCCGGCGGGGTCGGATGTGTTGTGTGTGGCTGACGGCGAGGGGCGCAATTCGACCTATCTGGCCGGGTTGGGCCATAAGGTGACGGCGTTTGACCCGTCGCCGGTGGCGCTGGAAAAGGCGCGCGGGCTGGCGGGCGAAAAGGGCGTCGAGATTGATTTTAACCTGTCCGGGGTCGATGACTGGGACTGGAGCAAGACGCATGATGTGGTGGTTGCGGTGTTTGTGCAGTTCGCGCCACCTGCGCTGCGTGATCAGATGTTCAAATGGAT
>NVQY01000059.1 GCA_002400675.1 Paracoccaceae bacterium
GCGGGGGCAACGCCGCCCCCGCGTCGGCGCAAAGCCGCCGCACCCTGAGTTGAATGATTCCTTGCACGCCTGCTTTCTGCGATAAAACCAAAAAAGAGGCAGAGCATATGATTTTGAACAGACGCACAGTCAGTTTCGGGCTGGCGGCGACCATGTTGTCCGCCTGCACCGGTGGGCGCGCGCCAATTCCTGCGCCGAAAAAGACCGAACCGCGGATGCAGGCGGTGGCCAATTCCGGCTATGACTCCTGGGTCGCCGGGTTTCGGTCGCGCGCCGCCGCCAAGGGCATCGACCAGCCAACCCTGACGCTGGCCTTTCGCAACGCCGGTTACCTGCCCGGCGTGATCGAACGCGACAGCAACCAAACCGAATTTACCCGCACGCTGGAAGACTACCTTGCCATTGCCGCCTCGGAGGACCGGGTTTCCACCGGACGGATAATGCTGCGCAAACACGCCGCGACCCTATCCGCCATTGAGGCGAAATATGGCGTCGAACCAAAGGTGGTCACCGCCGTTTGGGGATTGGAAAGCAACTATGGCGCGCGGCGCGGCAATGTGCCGGTGATCTCGGCGCTGTCAACGCTGGCCTATGACGGACGACGCGGCGCATTCTTTGAAAAGCAACTGATCGCGGCGCTGCAAATCCTGCAAAACGGCGATGTAACCGCCAGCAACATGACCGGAAGCTGGGCCGGCGCCATGGGCCACACGCAATTCATCCCAACCTCGTATCAGGCCTTTGCCGTGGATTTTCGCGGTGACGGGCGGCGCGATATCTGGTCCGAAGACCCCACCGACGCGCTGGCCAGCACCGCCGCCTATTTCAAACGCTCGGGCTGGACCAAAGGGCAACCATGGGGCGTAGAAGTGCGCCTGCCAGAGGATTTCAACATGGCCGCCACCGGGCGCGGCACCAAACGCAGCCCGGCTGACTGGGCCGCGCTGGGCGTGCGCGACATGAACGGGCGCAAGGTAGCGAATCACGGCGCGGCCTCGATCCTGATTCCTTCGGGCAAATCCGGCCCGGCGTTCATGATTTTCCCGAATTTCAAGGTGATAACCCGGTACAACAACTCTGAAAGTTACGTCATCGGCATTGGCCACCTGTCCGACCGTCTGGCCGGTGGCCCGCCGATAAAAGGCCGGTTTCCGCCCGACGCTCTGGGCATGACYATCGACGACCGGCGCGAACTGCAAAGCAGGTTAACGCAGGCAGGCTYTGACACAGACGGCGCGGACGGKGTSATCGGCTCAAAAACCAAGGCCGCGATCAGCGCCTATCAGCAAAGCRCGGGCCTGACCGTCACCGGAGARCCTTCRCYGCAATTATTACAACGCCTGCGGTAGCTGCGCCGACGCCGCACACGGCACCCTTGAAAACGCCTGCGGTCACATGTTGACGCGGCTGCTTTTCCTCTGCAAACTGTCTTGCAGGGAGAATCCGGTCGTCTATGAACCGGGGATGCAAGAATTTTCGGACAAAAGTCGGTTTGAACAAGAACAACAAGAAGAAAGACACGCCGATTTTCATGCAGACGCGATATCTGACTGTTATTGATTGTCCGCATGCGAAATGCATCGTTTGCGCACATGTCCCTGAAACGAGTAACTTGTTTGCGGGGGTTCGCGCATATTTCACATAGCCGTCACAAAAGACGAATAACAACAAAACGAAACCGGCAAGCGCTGCGGGTTTTTTTGACGGCAACCTACACATAATCACGACATCCTTAAATAACATGGGAGAAATCAGGATGAAGAAACTACTCTTAACAGGGGTCGCGCTGATCGCGCTCACGGGGGCAGCCAATGCGGCGGTTTGCACCGGTGTAACGGTCGCCGACATGAAGGGCGTGGCACCCGGCGCGTTCCCTCAGCAGTTTGAGCTGTCCACCTACGAGGCCAACGCCGACTGTACGCTGGAATTCACTGCCAACCCCGACATCAAGGCGCTGAACGCGCAGATTCAGGGCAACCCGGCACTGCCACAGCTGGTTGACCGTATTCCGTCAGAGCCGCTGGTTGTGACTCCATACGACGAAATCGGCACTTACGGCGGCACGCTTGATATTATGTCAAACGCCACCGAGGCCGGCACATCCGACATGATGTCTATCCGTCACGTCAACCTTGTGCGGTATTCCGACGATCTGCAAACCATTGTGCCAAACGTCGCCAAAAGCTGGGAATGGAACGACGATTTCACTCAGCTGACGTTCAACCTGCGTAAGGGTCACAAATGGTCCGACGGCTCGCCATTTGGGGCGCGTGACGTAAAGTTCTGGTACGACAATCTGGCGACCGACACGAATATTCGTGAAAAGCCAAAGGATTACGTTCTGGTTGGCGGCGAAAAGATGGAACTGGTTGTTGTCGATGAACAAACCATCCAGTTCAATCTGCCTTCGCCCAAGCCGGGCCTGTTGTCGCATTTCGCCAACCACTATGCACAGGCGTTCCAGCCAATGGGACTGCTGGGCGAATATCACCCTGCCGTTGTTGGTCAGGAAACCGCCGATGCCAACGCCCAGAAGATCGGGTTTGAAACCGGCTATGACGTGATCAAGGCCTACTATGGCTCTTCCGACTGGATGGATACGCCGACACCGATGCTGGCCAAACCGGAATTAGTTGCCGGCATGCCGTTTGCGGCCGCGCCAACACTGGAAAGCCACATCGTGATCTCGGAAAACACGGAAGGTCGTCGTTTCGTCGCCAACCCGTATTTCTTCATGGTGGATACCGCCGGTAACCAGCTGCCTTACATCTCCAAGCAAGACGAGACATTTGTTTCCGAAACCGAAGTTCGGTTGCTGAAGATGGTCAACGCCGAAGTCGACTACAAGACGCAGGCACTGAACCTTGATGACGTGCCGCTGCTTCTGGAAAACCAGGAAAAGGGTAACTATTCGATCGACATCAAGCCTCAGATCCGCACCGGTACGTTCTCGTTCAACGTCACCTCCGAGGATCTGGCCAAGCGCGCCGTCTTTGGCGATCTGCGTTTCCGTCAGGCTATGTCTGTTGCCATCAACCGCGCCGAGATGAACGAAGTTGCGTTCTTTGGTCTGGGTACGCCACAACAGTATGTGCCGTTCTCGCCTTCGCCGTCATTCGTCACCGAAGACATGCTGCAATCTTACGCGCAGTATGATCCGGCGCTGGCCAACAAGCTGCTTGACGAAATCGGCATGGTTGACGTCGACGGTGACGGCATGCGCGAGCTGCCAAATGGTGACACGCTGGTTCTGAACCTGCAATTCGCCACGCAAGGCATCTCTGCCAAGCTGGTTGAACTGGTGGGTCAGTCCTGGAAAGAGGTTGGCGTCAACACCACCGTCAAAGAGGTCACCACGGACGAATACCGCTCGGCACAATCAGCCAACAAGCTGGACGTAACCATGTATGCCAAAGGCATGCCTCTGGCCGTTGTTCTTGGTAACTCAGAGCTGTTCACACCGCCGTTCGAGAACTATTTTGGTCAGCGTACTGCGATGCTCTGGTCCGAGTATATCGACACCAACGGCGCAACCGGCGTGAAACCACCTGCATGGGTTGACGTGATGGGCGAGGACATCAAAGCGTTCCAGGCGGCAACTGCCGGTTCGGACGAATCCAACGCTCTGGGTGCAAAACTGGTTCAGGCGATGGTTGATAACCTGCTGTTCATCGGCACGGTCAAAGCGGCCGCACCGGTTTATCACTCCAACAAGCTAAAGAACTTCCCACAGTTCAAGACTGCGTCTTATTCCTACTACTGGGCCTACCCTTATCGGGGTCCACAGTGGTCGCTGTCTGAATAACTTGCCTTTAGGCACCTGATAACGTCGCGGGCGGCCCTGTTGCCCGCGACACACCAATAAAAAGCCGGTCAAAGAACCGATCATCTCTCGCGGGGAGCGACAGAAACCCAATGTATCAATTTGCCCGATTCGCGGTAATTCGCGCAGCACTGGCGGTCCTGACCCTTGTTCTGGTATCGTTTATTGTTTTTTCCTTGATGGAACTGGTTCCCGGCGATTGCGCCGAGCGCTATATCGCCTTCAAGGCATCCCAGGGGTCCGTGATCTCGGCGGCAGATGTCGACGCCGAACGTGTCCGCCTTGGTCTTAACCAACCTTATGTGCAACGCTGGGGCATCTGGATCGTCAATGCCTTTCAGGGCGAATTCGGCGATAGCTGCATTCAGCGCCTGAACATCAGCCAGCTTCTGGGCCAAAAATTCTGGATTAGCCTGGGGCTGGCCATGTCCGCCCTGCTGCTGGCCTATGTCATCGCAATCCCGGTCGGCATCATTGCCGCCACTTCAAAAAATGCCACATTGAACAACTCGCTGCGTCTGGTCAGCTATCTGGGTCTGGCGCTGCCAAACTTCCTGCTGGCGCTGATGATCATGTTGTTTTCAACTGTGGTGTTCGGAGACAGCCTGACGGGGCTGTTCTCAAAGGAATTCCGCGATGCCGCCTGGTCATGGGCCAAGCTCAGGGATTTCCTTGGCCACGCCTGGTTACCGGTGTTCATCCTTGCCTGGTCGGCCACCGCCTTTGCCATTCAGACGGTGCGCGCCCTGATGTCGGACGAGGTTGGCAAACTATACGTCACCGCCGCCGCCGCCCGTGGGGTTTCGGGACGGCAGTTGTTGTGGCGTTATCCGGCGCGGCACGCGTTGGGACCGATCATCAACTCGCTTGGGTTCGATCTGAACAGGATTTTCAACGAATTGCCGATTGTGGCGCTGATCCTGACCCTGACCGAAGCCGGATCGTTGTTGATCGAGGCGCTTGCGCGGTCCAATGACCAGCAAATGGCCGGGGCGATCATCTTTATGCTGACCGCCAGTATCGTCGGGTTGAACTTTGTCACTGACATAATTCTCGCGCTCACTGATCCGCGGGTTCGCCGCAGTATTCTGGGATAAAGACAATGACAGATGCAAGCCAAGTAGATGCCAAAGTAGACCAGAAGCTGAAGGAAGCCTATTTCACCGCTTCGCAGGGTCAGTTGATCTGGACCCGGTTCAAGAAACAAAAGGCGGCCATGGTCGGGGCGTGGGTTCTGGTGATCCTGATCCTGTCGGGCCTGTTTGCCCCGTTCCTGACGCCATATGACCCGACCATCGCCGGGCGCGACAAGGAATACCTGAACGGCGCGCCGCAAATCCCCAAGTTCTGGGACGAAAACGGCTTTTCCGCCCGCCCGTTTGTCTACACAACGACCCGCGAGCGGTCGATCAAGACCAACTTTCGCTGGATAACGAAAACCGACCGTGACGCGCGGCGCTATGTGGTGTTCTTTCCCAAGGGCGACAAATACAAGCTGTTCGGGATGAAATTTGACCGGCATCTGTTTGGTGCCGACGTTGGATACATCCACCTGTTCGGGACCGACAGCACCGGCAAGGACATCTTTTCGCGAACCTTTTACGCAATCAATACCTCGATGGCCGTTGGGACCATCGGCGTTCTGATTGCCTTTGTCATGGCGCTGCTTATCGGCGGCATATCCGGCTATTTCGGCGGCTGGATCGACTCTGTCCTGCAAATGATCACCGACACGGTGCGAACCGTGCCCGCCATCCCGCTATTCATGGCGCTGGCCGCCTTCATCCCCGACACCTGGAGCGCGGAGGAAAGGTTCTTCTTCATCTCCATCATCCTTGGATTCATCGGCTGGCCAACGCTTGCAAGACGGGTGCGAACCCACTTGTTGACCGAACGAAATCAGGAATACGTTCTGGCGGCCCAGCTGTGTGGCGCGTCTGCCCCGCACATCATCCGCAAGCACCTGTTGCCCAGTTTCACCAGCTATATCATCGTCGATCTGGTGATCTCGTTCCCCTATATGGTGCTGTCCGAAACCGCGCTTAGCTTTATCGGGCTGGGGCTTAAGGACCCGGTGAACTCGCTTGGCGTGATGCTGCAAAACGTGACATCGGCGGATGTTCTGCTGAACTATCAGTGGTATTTCATCCCGGTGATCTTTTTCATAATACTTGTGTTGGCTTTCGTGTTCGTCGGTGACGGATTGCGCGATGCGGCTGACCCATATGCGGATACCAAGAAATGACGCGCCTTCTGGATGTTGAAAACCTGACCCTGCAATTTGACACTGACGAAGGGCGCATCACGGCGGTAGACAACGTGTCTTTCTCGCTTGAAGCGGGCGAAGTCATGGGTCTGGTCGGAGAGTCGGGGTCGGGCAAATCGGTGACCGCCAAATCCCTGATGAAGCTGAACGCCTCAAACGCGCATTATTCCGACGACACCAAAATCACCCTGCACCTTGAGGACGGGCCGATCGACATCATGTCGCTCAAGAACTCAAAGGAAATGCAGGTGGTGCGCGGTGGCGCGATCTCGATGATCTTTCAGGAACCAATGGCCAGCTTTGCACCGGCCATTTCCATCGGCGATCAGATGGTGGAACAACTGTTGATCCACACCGACATGAATTCCAAAAAGGCCAAGGAAGTGTCGATTGAAATGCTGGACCGGGTCGGCATCTCTGACGCCTCGACCCGGTTCAAGCAATTTGCCTTCGAACTGTCGGGCGGCATGCGCCAGCGGGCGATGATCGCCATGGCCCTGTCCACCAAACCCAAGCTGCTGATCGCGGATGAGCCGACCACGGCACTGGATGTGACCATTCAGGCGCAGGTGATTGACCTGATGAAGGATCTGGTGACCGAATTCGGCATGGGCATCATTTTCATCACCCACGATCTGGGGGTGATTGCCCAGACCGCCGATTCTGTAGCGGTGATGTATCTGGGCCGGGTGATCGAACAAGGCCCGGTGCGCGAAGTGATCCGCACCCCCGCGCACCCCTATACCCAAGGGTTGCTGGCCGCCCTGCCCGATCTCGACAATCTTGACACGCCGCTGAAACCGATCCCCGGCGACATTCCATCGCCACTGGAACGGCCACCGGGCTGTGTGTTCAACACCCGCTGCCCCAAGGTGGTTGGCGACGTCTGTTCAACCGTGGTGCCCGATTTCGCCAACATGACAGAGCATCACAAAGCGGCGTGCCACCTTTACACCCAACCCCAAAACGGAGGGTCAGCAAAATGAGCGTTAAACCTCTGATGTCCGTACGCGATCTGGCCGTTCATTTCCCCCTGCGCGGGTCGTTATTTGGCCCCAAACCAGTGGTCAAGGCGGTCGAAGGCATTGATCTCGACATCGCAAAAGGCAGCTTTTACGGCCTCGTCGGCGAATCCGGCTCTGGCAAGACCACGCTGGGCCGCGCCCTGTTGCGCGCGGTACCGATCACCCGCGGGGCCATCAACTATGACGACGGAGAGGCGCAATACGACCTGCCGTCGCTAAGTGACAAAGAGCTTAAAGACTACCGCAAACGCGCGCAGCTGATCTTTCAGGACCCCTACGCCGCGCTTAGCCCGCGCATGACCGTGCGCGACATCATCGCCGAACCGCTAGAGGTGATGGGCCTGACCAAATCGCGCCAGGAAACCGACGCCCGCGTGCGCGAAATCGCCGCCAAGTGCCGGCTGAACCTTGAACACCTGCGCCGCTTTCCGCACGCATTTTCCGGCGGTCAGCGTCAGCGGATTTCGATTGCCCGCGCGCTGGTTTCCGGCCCGCAGTTCATTGTCGCCGACGAATCCGTGGCCGCGCTGGATGTGTCGATTCAGGCTGACGTGCTGAACCTGTTGAAGGAAATCCAAGAGGACATGGGGCTGACGTTCCTGTTCATCTCGCATGACCTGTCGGTGGTGGCCCATGTCTGCGACCATGTGGCGGTGATGTATCTGGGCCGTCTGGTTGAAACCGCGCCCACGCGCGAATTGTTCGCCGCCCCGCGCCACCCCTACACCAAGGCATTGATGTCGGCGATCCCATCGCTGGACCCGGATGACCGCGGCAAGGCGCAAAAGCTGGAAGGCGAAATTCCATCGCCCACCAACCCACCGCCGGGATGCAAATTCCAGACCCGCTGCCCCTTTGCCATCGACATCTGCCGCAAGGACGAACCCAAGCTGGAAAGCTCAGGCTCTGAACATAACGTTGCCTGCCACCGCTGGCGTGAACTGATGGAAGAACACGCGCTGGAAGACGCCTAGCGCAGCCCGTCCTTGCCCTCCGCCTGTTCATGGGTCAGCCCGCCAACCCGAGGCAGCGGGCGCCCGGAATCGGTCACAGCCACCGCGACCATGATCTCATTGGCACGCGGGGAATCGTTCAGACGGACCTCAATCGCATCAAAGTGCGACCGCACATAGGCCGCATCCTTGTGCCCCAACGGCACGTCCAACACCTGCCCCGGCCCGCCCATCTTCTTTGATGACGGCACCAAAGCCGCCCCCTTTTCCACCTCTTTGCGCAGGGGTGCCCCCAGTTTCGGGTGCAGGATCGCGGCGGCGTGCTCCAACTCTCCGTTTTCGCCGACCATCGCGGCCTTGCCGTAACTTTCCGCCTGCGCCGGGGTGATGCCCAGCGCCTCGACACATTTGCGCCCCAACAGCTCGCCCAGTTCCGCGCCCATATCCATCAGCGGCGTCAGATCGGCCACAAATTGCCCGGCAAACGGGTTGGCGATCACCGCCACCGCCACCGCCTTGCGGGTGGGGGGCGATATGGTCTGGCCGATTTCACTATGTGTTTCCTCGACCCAAGTGGCGATTTTGCGAATGTCCATTTCGTTTCCTTTTTCCGTTACCGAAGCCCGTCCAGCCCCTTGATATCCCACGCCTCAAGCCCGCCAGAGCGCGAATGTACCCGTGGCCCGGTGGTCATCACCAGTGCCAGCAGCATTTCATCCGCGCGTGGGCCGTCGTTCACGCCAACCTCCATCGAATCAAAATGACTGCGCACATAGGCCGCGTTGATATGGGTGATCGGCACGTCCAGCCGCGCGCCCACGCCGCCAACTTTCTTGGCCGATGGCACGATTGCCTTGGTGCCGCCAATCGCCTCGCGCATGGCATAGCCGCCGGGGGCGTGCCACAGCGCCCCGTGCTCCAACTCCCCCGCAGCACCAATCAGCGCGCCCTTGCCATAGCCCTCGATCCGCGCGCCACCGCCAAGGGTTTTCACCAGACCCTCGGCCATTTGCAGCCCCAACGGGCGCAGATCATCCATAAACCCCTGAATATCCGGCGCATAATACCCCGCAAACGGGTTGTGGATCACCGCAAGGGCGGCACTGCGCAACAGCGGCTTGTCGGCCACGGGACCGCCTTCGTGATAGATTTCCTCGACCACCGTTATCATTTTTCGCACGCGTAATTCAGGCATGTTGCACCATTCTGGTTAAAGTATCATTATCTTGCGCCATCTCCCCGATGATGCGCTGCCCCCGGTTCAGGAACAAGGCCGCGCCCAGGATCTGCCCCCGCCCCAACATCACCTGCGCCACCTTGGCACCATGGGCCAGCGCCGCGTCCACGTCCCCCGCGCACAGCGGCCCGACATGGCTCACCACCGCCCGCGCGCCCAGATCACTGTCCGGGTCGATTACACAGGCAGGCGTGCGGATAATCGCCGGATGCCCGGCCAGATCAACCGCATTGGCGATCAGCGTCGCCGCCACATCGGCCTGCGCCGCATTGCGCGCCAGCACCGTCACACTATCGGCGATGCCAAACGACAGGCTGCGCCCGCCCTGCCCGCTGGTGGCAATGCCGCGCGCGGGGCTGGCCGCGTCAATGGTGACGCGCCCCTGATCCGCCCCGTCCAGCCCGGCAATCGCGGCGGTGTATGTCGTGCCCGCACCCAGAAACAGCGCGATATCGCCGCCATTGTTCACATAGGCGCGTGTTACGTCCGGGCCGGTGAGGGCACCCAGAACCTCATCCGCAACCGCCCCCGCAACGGCCGCCATCGGCGTCACAAACACATCCCGCGCATGTGGCCGCACAGCGCGATCCATCCGCCGCGCCACCTCGCCATCTGGCGTGTCGGCCCCAATCGCCCGGCGCAGCAGCGGCAGTTCGGTGACCAGTTCCGACAGGATGGTGTCGAACCGACGCGCCGCGCGTTCAAACCCCCTTTGCCGCGCGCCCGGCGACCCCGCATCAACGCCGATCACCAGATCAATCGGCCCGTGCTGCAAATGCAACCGCGACCCATCCCCCAGCAATGCCGCCACCGCACCCGCCATACCCTACACCGACCTATCCGGTGCCCAGCGGAAATTCCGGCTTGAGGTCGGATCGCTGTTGCGGTCAATCTGATCCACCCTGCGCACCTGATCGCCCAGCACCGAGTCCACCTTCTGCACCGACCCCATATGCCCGCCCAGCGCCTCGTAATCCGACAGCCGCATGGTGAATTCAATCGGTGCCACCAGCGCCGGGGTCGGCACATAGCCAAACGCATTTGACGGCATGTCCATGACATCCGCCATCACCGTGATCCCCCCGCCGGGCCAGACATAGGCCGTGGCCCCGCCGCACGAAACATAAGTCAGCGAATCGCGTACCGAATTGGTCAACCGCACGGGGTTTTCCGTCACCCCGGCGCGCAATGACCCCCCGGCCCCGCCCATGAACAGCACCGAACACAGCGAGGGTTCGCAGTTCTCGGCAATGCGGTCCACCGAGGTTTGCAACCGCGCCGGCATGTCCATCTTGACCGGCTTCAAATCCCCGTCCAACTCGTAATAGGCGCGCTGTTCGCCGGTGGTAGACACCATCAACAGGCTCTGGCCCGCGTGCGCCTTACCCGGATCGAAATCCTTTAGGATGGTCAATGGGTCGTCAATATCGGTCCCGCCCCAACCGGTCCCCGGCCCCGCCACCTGAAAATACCGCCCCGGAGTAGACCGCCGCCCCTTGATACGAATGCCCGTGGGGGCCACGTCCAGCATCTTGCCCGCCTGATGTTCCGACAAAACCCCGGTGATGTGATCGTCCACCACCACCACCTCGTCCACCTTGTCGGCCCATTGCGCCGCAAACATGCCGATGGCGGCCGAGCCACAGCCAACCCGCATCAACGTTTCCTCGGCCCCGTTAACAATGGGCGCCTCGCCCGCCTGAATGACCACCCGTGCGCCGTCGTCAATCACCACCTCGACCGCCTCGCGATTGCACAGGCGCAGCAAGGCGTCGCAGGTCACTCGCCCCTCTTTCTTTGATCCACCGGTCAGGTGTTCCACCCCGCCCAACGACAGCATTTTAGAGCCATACTCGGACGTCATCACATGGCCAATCGCCTCGCCGTCCACCCGCACAACGGCGCGTTCAGGGCCAATATGGCGGTCGGTGTCGATCTTCACCTTCACGCCGCAATAGCTGAATATGCCTTCGGTCACTACCGTCACCATATCGACCCCCGCCACGTCCTGCGACACGATGAAAGGGGCCGGTTTGTAATCGGGATAGGTCGTCCCCGCGCCAATCGCCGTCACAAACGGGCGACTTGCGCGCAGCAAATCTCCGTCCCAGTCGCCCCCGTCGCTCAGGAATGGCACGGTTTTCACGCCCCGCTCCCGCGCCGTTTCGATGATGGTCAGCGGGTCCAGCCGCACCAACGCGCCCCCGTGGTTGGCATAGCGGTCACACGCCCCCGGTTTTCCCTCGGCGATGAAACACATCACCGGACAGGCGTCACAGCGGATTTTCTCGGGCCTGACCCTGTCAGACATCACACGCCCCCTTCAACGCGGCACGCACCCGCGCGGGCGTGGCAGGCAGCCGGCGAATACGCACGCCGCACGCATCATAGATCGCGTTCACAATGGCCGGTGCCGTGGGGATCAGCACATGCTCGCCCAGCCCCTTGGCCCCGTATGGCCCGTGGGCGTCCGGCACCTCGACAATGATAGTCTCGACCGGCGGCATGTCCCCGGCGGTGGGGATCAGGTAATCATGCAGGTTCTCCGTGCGCCCCGGCAGGTATTCCTCCATCAAGGCCATGCCCAGCCCCTGCGCGATACCGCCATGCACCTGCCCTTCGACCAGCATGGGGTTGATCGCGCGCCCCACATCATGGGCGGCGGTAAAGGCGATGGGTTTGACAGTGCCAAGCGCCGTGTCCACCTCAACCACGCAGATATGCGCCGCATAGCCGAACTGCGCATAAGGCACCCCCTGCCCGTTTTCATCCAAGGGTTTGGTGGGCGGATCATAGGTTTCTTGCGACCGCAGCACATAGCCCAAATCGTCAGGTTCCAGTTTGGACAGGTCAATCTCGTGCACCCGCCCCGCGTCGTGAACCGCGATTTTGCCCGGGCGAAACTCCAACGTGGCCTCTTGCGCGGCGTTGCACAGCGACAGGATGGTGCGCCGCAACGCCTGCCCCGACAGGCGCGCGGCATTGCCGGTCACAAAGGTCTGGCGCGAGGCCGACGTCTTGCCCGCGTCCGGCGTCACATCGGTGTCCGGGCCAACCAGTTGCAAATGCTCCGCCGCCATCCCCAGCGCCGTGGCGAAAATCTGGCCGATGACCGTGTTGGACCCCTGACCGATATCTATCGCGCCCTGATGCAGAACCACAGACCCATCGGCGCGCACCCCGGCGCGGATGGTCGACGGGTTGGGCAGTGACGTGTTGCCACACCCATACCAGCCCGCCGCAACGCCAATACCCCGGCGCAGGGGGCTGCCCGAGGATTGTGCTTCGGCGTTAAAGGCGCTGGTCGC
>NVQY01000060.1 GCA_002400675.1 Paracoccaceae bacterium
GATCGTTTCGACCCACTTTACCCTTGTGCCGGGCAAGGGGGGCGCGCCGTTCATCTCGCCGCATCTGAAACAACTGCGCCCGTTTCTGGGCACCGGCGACTTTGCCCGGGGAGGGGTCGGCCACGCCATGATCGACGCGCTGCAACCGGCGGATCTGAGCGTGGAAAAGGTCGCGTTTTCCGCATTTTACCAAACCCGGCTTGACTGGGTGCTGCGCCGCGCGGGGATTGAAACGCTGGTGGTTGGCGGGATCGTCACCAATGGCGGCGTGGCCTCGACCCTGCGCGATGCCCATGTGCGCGATTTCCACAACATCGTATTAAGCGACGGCTGCGCGGCGTTCAGTGATGCGGCGCATGACAGCACGATAACCTCGCTTTCGACCATCGCGCAGGTGGCAACCTGCGACGACATCATCAGCGATTTACGCGCCCCCTGAGCCTAAGATACCCGGCGCTCCAGATCGGCCCCAAGCGGCACCACCTGCGCCGCGTCCATCTTGGTAAATCCATCCCGCGTCTGCGGCAATTTCATCCCCAACACCGACCCGGCCACCTGATTGCGCAGCATCTGCGCGGTGCCGCCGCCGATGGTGAACATGCGGGCATCACGCACCATCCGCTCTAGCGGAAGGGCGCGGCCATAGCCCACGGCGCCGTGGATTTGCAGCGCGTCATTGGTCACCTTGATCGCATTCTCGGCGGCAAAAATCTTGGCTTGTGCGGCCATGTTCTTGTCCGGGTAGCCGTCGCCACCACTAAGGGCGGCCATGTAAATCAGCGCCTGCGCGGCGGCCAATCCGGTGGTCATGTCGGCAATCATCCACTGGATGCCCTGAAATTCGGCAATCGGGCGGCCAAACTGCTGGCGTTTCTTGGCATAGGCCACCGCGCGTTCATAGGCCCCCACGGCCAGCCCGTGCGCCACGGTCGCGGCCCCGACCCGCTGGCCGTTATAGGCGCTCATCAAGGCCCCGAACCCATGACGGAACCCTTGGGGTGGGCGGATCACCATGGCATCGGCGACGAACATATCTTCGCAAATAATCTCGGTCTCGGGGATGCCGCGCAGGCCCATGGCATAGGCGCGCTGGCCAATCCGCAGGCCGTTGGTTTCACCCCGCACGGCCATGAAACCGCCGATGCCCTGATCGACTCCGTCCTCGATGACGCGGGCAAAGATCAGGTGCAGCTTGGACACCCCGCCGCCGGTGATCCAATGCTTGGTGCCGTTCAGCACATAGCCTCCGTCGGTCTTGACGGCAGTTGTGGTCATGTCGGTGGCCGCACTTCCGGCGTCCGGTTCGGTGATGCAGATCGCCGGTTTGTCGCCTTTCAGAACGTACCCGGCGGCCAGTTCTTTCTGCGCCTTGTCGCCGTAGCCCATGATCGCGCCGACCCCGCCCATGTTGGCCTCGACCACGATGCGCGCGGTGACGCCACAGTTACGCGCCAGTTGTTCGATCACCAGAATCGCGTCGAAATAGCTGGCCCCCGCCCCGCCAAATTCGCGCGGAATGGTCATGCCCATGAACCCGGCCTCGGTCAGCTTTTCGACCACATCCCAGGGGTATTGTTCGCTCGCGTCGACCTCGGCGGCGCGCGACTGAACGTAGGTGTCGGACAACTCACGCGCACGCGCTTGCAGGTCTTTCTGGGCTGGGGTCAGGTCGAACATTTGCGGTCTCCGGGTTATGGCTTTTGTTGCGGCAGCAGGGTTTCCAACTCGTTCAGAACATCCACGCTATCTGCGCCGCAGGTTGGCGGGGCGCGCCGATAGGACACCGGCGTTTTCGAAAATTTAAGAGGRTTGCCGATAAGATCGACGTGGCCATTTCCGGCCTCGGGATGGGGCACCGAGATTTTCATCTCGCGCGCGGCCACCTGTTCGCCATTGAACACTTCGGGCAGGGTGTTGATCGGGCCGCCGGGCACGCCGGCGCGCTCCATATCGGCAATCAGGCTGTCCTTGGTCAACCCGGCAAGGATGGGTGTGAGCGTCGAAATCAGCGCATCGCGGTTGACCAGACGCATGGCGTTGGTGGTGTAATCAGCGTTGGCGGCAAGGTCCGCGTGGCCGATCAATTCGCAGAACCGCCCGAACTGCGCGTCATTGCCCACCGCGACGATCACATGGCCATCGCGCACCGAAAACACCTGATAGGGCACGATGTTGGGGTGTTGATTGCCACGCCGCACCGGCGTTTTTCCCGACAGCAAATAGTTGGTGCCCTCATTGACCAGCCAAGAGGTCTGCACATCGACCAGCGCCAGATCAATCACCTGCCCCTGACCGGTCGCATCGCGGTGACGCAGCGCCGCCAGAACCCCCACCGCCGCATACATGCCGGTCATCACGTCCGAGATGCCCACGGCCACTTTCATCGGCTCGCCATCCGGCACGCCTGTCAGGCTCATGATGCCGCCAAAGCCCTGCGCCAACAGGTCATAGCCGGGCTTTGCCGCGTTGGGGCCGGTCTGGCCAAAGCCAGTGATCGAGCAATAGACAAGTTCCGGGAAATCGTCCTTTAGCTGGGCATAAGACAGCCCGTATTTAGCCAAACCGCCGACCTTGAAATTCTCGATCAGAACGTCGCAGGTGCGCAGCAATCGCTTAGCCGTCTCAACATCCTCAGGCTTGGAAATATCCAGCGCGACCGAGCGTTTGTTGCGGTTGCATGACAGGTAATAGGCGCTTTCCTGCGTGTCCTGCCCGTCGCTATCCACCACAAATGGAGGCCCCCAACTGCGGGTGTCATCACCCTTGCCGGGGCGTTCGACCTTGATGATATCGGCCCCGAGGTCGCCCAAAAGCTGGGTACAGCTAGGCCCGGCAAGGATTCGGCTAAAGTCCAGAACCCGGATGCCGTTCAGGGGACCGGTGGCGGGGGCGGTATTTCTTTGTGTATCAGTCACTTGGGGCGTCTTTTCATCTGGGGGAAACCGCGTAATATCGGGCGCGTATTCCGGTCACGGGGATGTTACCTTACAAATATCATGGACAGAAGCGATCTTATTTCGATAATAGTGTTCGATTTCGTAACACAGTGAATGCCATGAACCTGCACTTTCTGCGCACCATCGTCGCCATCTCGCAATACCCGACATTTGTCGCCGCCGGTCAGGCGCTGGGGCTAAGCCATTCGGCGGTTTCGGTGCATGTAAAGGCGCTGGAACAAGAGTTGCAGATCGTTCTGGTCGACCGCAAACGCCGCCCGCCGGTGTTGACGGACAAGGGCATCGCGTTGGTCGAACATGCCAAGCGGATCATGGAAATAACGGATGAGATCAAGGCCCTGGCCAGTGAAAAGACCCTGATCGGCTCGCTGACACTAGGGGTGGTGCCGTCGTCGCTGATCAATCTGGTGCCGCCCGCGCTGGCCAATCTGCGCCGGTCGCACCCGCGCCTGCATCTTCAGATCAAGGCCGATCTGTCGCAGGAACTGACCCAACAAGTGCGCAACCGCGACATTGACGCGGCCATTGTCACCGCCCCGGCAGGCCCTCTCGAAGGGTTGCGGGTTCAGCGGATCTGCCTTGAGCCGATCAACATTCTTGCCCCGGCCAGCGCGCCGGAATCCACTGCACGCGCGCTGTTATCGGCGCATCCGTTCCTGTGGTTCAACCGGCGCACATGGGCCGGGCAACAGATCGAGCGGTATTTGCTGGATCAGAAAATCCACGTGCGCCCGGTTCTGGAGGTCGATTCTCTGGAAGCAATCGAGGCATTGGTGCGCAACGGCATCGGCGTATCAATCGCCCCGCAACGGGCCTGCGCGCCGCCCTATCCGGGCGATCTCAAGGTTCTGCCGCTGGGGAATCCGCAGATTCAGCGCGAACTGGTGCTGATCGACCGGACTAATAACCCCAGAACCCGCCTGACGGATGCGTTATTGCAAGAACTGACCGCGACGCTGGACGGGTTCGCCGCGCAAAACGAATTGCCGGGCGCAAAGCAATAAACTTGACAAACCCCGGACCCGCGCGCATTTCGGACTCTGTTGGTTTCTGTCGCAAGGCAGATGAAAAGGGAATGCTAACGGGTTTTGTGGTTTTCGATTTCGAGATGCACAGCCCATAAATGCAGCCGCCCCCGCGACCGTGACCGAAGAGGGAACCCCAAGCCACTGGCCCACATGGCCGGGAAGGTGGGGCCCCCGCCAAAGCCGCCCCTGACCGGCGCTTTGACATTCGCAAGCCGGGAGACCTGCCAACGCGTGATGTTTCGTTAACCGGGCGGGGTGCCTCGGTGACGGGCCAGATCCGGGATGGTCCCGGCTATGCCCGCACTTTGCCCTGACCCAACCCAAAAGGGGTATGTCAGAGTGACCTTTTCCACCAACGCCGCCGCTCCGGTTGAATTGCTGGTCTGTACCACCTGCCGGCGCGGTCAGCCCACCGATGCGCAAGGTCCGCGTCCGGGGGCCATGCTCTATTCTGCTATTGACGCCGCTGGCCTGCCCGAGGGCGTCACCCTGCGGGCAGTGGAATGCCTGTCCAACTGTGATGAGGGCTGTTCGATCGTGCTGCGTGGTGGGGATGGGCGCTGGACCTATGTCTATGGCCGCTTTGACGGGGCCGAAGATGCGGGGACGATTCTGGACGTTGCCGCGCGTTACCGCGAGACCTCTGACGGGCTGATCCCGTGGCGCGAACGCCCCACACATTTCCGCAAGAACTGCATCGCCCGCATTCCCCCGCTTGCCCCCCTTGTTCCTTCATTCGGAGACTTCTGAGATGTCTGATATTGCCCCCGACCTTGCCAAACTGCCCGTCACCGTGATCACCGGCTTTCTTGGCTCTGGCAAGACCACTTTGATCCGGCATCTGATGCAAAACCCCCAAGGCAAACGGCTGGCGGTGATCGTCAATGAGTTTGGCGACGTGGGCGTGGACGGCGACATCCTGAAATCCTGTGCCATCCCCGATTGCCCGGCGGAAAACATTGTCGAGCTGGCCAACGGCTGCATCTGCTGCACCGTGGCCGATGATTTCATCCCCACCATCGAGGCGCTGATGGCGCTGGACCCGCGCCCCGAACATATCCTGATCGAGACATCCGGTCTGGCCCTGCCCAAGCCGTTGCTCAAGGCGTTCGACTGGCCCGATATTCGTTCGCGCATCACCGTGGACGGGGTGATCGCACTGGCCGACGCCGAGGCAGTGGCGGATGGTCGTTTCGCCCCCAACGTCGCTTTGGTCGACGCCCAACGCGCGGCGGACGAGTCCATCGACCACGAAACACCCCTGTCCGAAGTGTTCGAGGATCAAATTTCCTGCGCCGACATCATCCTGTTGACCAAGCCCGATCTGGCCGGAGCCGATGGCATCAAACGCGCCAAAGCGATGATCGCCGCCGTCGCCCCGCGCGCCCTGCCGGTGGTCGAAGTGGCCGAGGGCGTGGTGGACGTGCGGGTCATTCTGGGGTTGGAAGCGGCCGCCGAGGATGACATGGACGCCCGCCCCTCGCACCACGACGATGCGCCCGATCACGACCATGACGATTTTGAAAGCGTGGTGATTGATCTGCCGGAACAAAGCGACCCCGCCGATCTGGTGGCACGGATTGAACGGCTGGCCAGTGAGATGAACATCCTGCGGGTCAAAGGATACGCCGCCGTCACCGGCAAACCGATGCGCCTGTTGGTGCAGGCCGTGGGCGCGCGGGTGCGTCATCAATACGACCGCCCGTGGGGCGCGGATGAGGCGCGTCGGGGTCGGCTGGTGGTGATAGCCGAGCATGACGACATCAACGAGGCCGCCATTCGCGCCATATTGAAGGCATAGGATGCGCCGATGCATGTCGTCTTTCGCGAAAGCCACGGGTTAGAGGAAACCGAAATCCCGCAGGATTTGGGTCAAAGTCCGAGCGATCTTGTGGTGCTTTCGTTCTCTGACAGCGACCTTGGGGCGTTTGCGTCCGGCTGGCATCGGGCATCTGGCGGCGACGGGGCGGCGGTGGGTAAAATACCCACCCTACGATTGGCGAATCTGACGGCGCTTAAACATCCGCTTTCGGTGGATACCTATGTGGAACAGACGCTTAGCGGCGCGAAAGGCATCCTGATCCGGTTGATTGGTGGGATGCCTTACTGGTCCTACGGGCTGCAACAGGTGGCGGCGCTGGCCCGCGACAAGGGCATCGCGCTGGCGGTTCTGGCGGCGGACGGGCGACCGGATTCGCGGTTGGACAAAGTGTCTACCTTGCCGATATCCACCCTGCGGCGACTGGCGCAATTATGCGACGAAGGCGGCACCATTGCCGCGCAGGCCGCCTTGGCGCAGATGGCGCTGGCCGCCGGGCTGTATGCCGGTCCGGTCGCAGGCAGCAAGGTGCTGCCGCAATACGGTGTGTGGGTGCCGGACCTGGGGGTCATCGACGCGGGTAAAGCGTTCGCCAACAGAACTGCCCCGCGCATCCTGATCACCTTTTATCGCGCCTATCTTAGTGCGGCTGACCTCGCCCCGGTTGAGGCCCTTTTCACCGAATTCCGCGCGCGTGGCTTTGATGTGGCCGCGCTGTTTGCGCCCTCTCTCAAGACGCCCGACGCCGCCCCTTGGCTGGCCGAGAAAGTGCGCGCGATGGCCCCCGCCGCCATCGTCAACGCCACTGCGTTTTCCGGCAAGGGCAACGGCGGCGCTTCGCCTTTGGACGGGGCGGGTGTGCCGGTGTTTCAGGTCACGCTTGCTACCTCGACCCACAAGGCATGGGACGCGGCCGAACGCGGCTTGTCCCCCGCCGATCTGGCCATGCATGTGGTTTTGCCCGAGGTTGACGGCAGGATTTCAGCCGGGGTTGCCTCGTTCAAGGCACCGGACCAGCGCGACGAGGTCTTGCAGTTTTCGCGCCACGCGCATCAACCGGTGGCCGACCGGATCACCGCCATTGCCGACCGGGTTTGCGGCTGGATCACCCTCGCGGCCACGCCCGAGGGGGATAAGATTCCGGCGCTGATCCTGTCCACATACCCCGGCAAGGACTGGCAGATGGCCCACGCGGTTGGTCTGGATGCGCTGGCCTCGGCAGAAGCAATCTGTGCCGATCTGCACGGGTTGGGCTATGACATTCCGAACGGCGCACCATTGGCCGAGGCCCTACCCGAGGCGCGGATAAGCTGGCCGTTGGACGCCTATCGCGCGGCGCTGGCCACCCTGCCGGCGCCCCTGCAAGACGATCTGGGCCAGACATGGGGCACCCCCGAAAACGACCCGGCCTGCGATGACGGCGCGTTTCATTTCACCGCCCTGCGCCGGGGCAAGGCCCTGATCGCCCTGCAACCGGAACGCGGCACACCGGCGCAGCGGGACGATGAATATCACGACCTGTCGCGCACCCCGCGTCACGGCTATGTGGCGTTTTATCTGTGGCTGCGCGCGCAGATCGGTGCCCACGCCCTGATCCATATTGGCGCGCATGGCACGCTGGAATGGCTGCCGGGCAAGGCGGTGGCGCTGTCGGCAAATTGCTGGCCCGAGGCGCTGATCGGTGCTCTGCCGGTGATTTATCCCTTTATCGTCAACGACCCCGGCGAGGCGGCGCAGGCCAAGCGGCGGATCGGTGCTGTGACCCTTGGGCATATCCCGCCGCCGCTTAGGACCAGTGACACGCCCGACCGCATGGCGCGGCTGGAAACCCTGCTGGACGAGTTTTCCAACGCTGACGGGCTGGACCCCAAACGCCGCGACCGGCTTCAGGGTGACATCCGCGCCGAGGCGCAGGCATTGGGCGTCGAGGACGATCTGGGCCTGAACCGCGCCGCCAGCACCGCCGAGGCGATCACCCGCATCGACCGGTTTGTCTGTGACATCAAGGAAAGCCAGTTTGGCGACGGATTGCATGTCTATGGCCGTGTGCCGCCTGTCGCCGGCAGTTTCGACGCCGCGCCATCGGCAATGGGCGAACGCGACGGGCTGCGCGATGCGCTGGCGGGTCGGCGGGTGGATGCCGGGCCGTCCGGGTCGCCGTACCGGGGGCGCGCGGATGTGCTGCCCACCGGGCGCAACCTGTTCACCACCGATCCGCGCGCGGTGCCGACGCGGGCGGCTTATGCGCAGGGGGTGAAGCTGGCCGAGGAACTGGTGCGGCGGCATTTGCAGGAAGAAGGCGACTATCCAAGCGGGCTGATCGTTGATCTGTGGGGGTCGGCCACCATGCGCACGGCGGGCGAAGAATTTGCCATGGCGCTGCATCTGCTCGGGGTGCGCCCCATCTGGGACGCGGGGTCAGAGCGGGTGTCGGGCATCGAAGTGCTGCCGATCAGCGACCTTGACCGCCCCCGGCTGGACGTGACTTTGCGGGTGTCGGGGCTGTTTCGTGATGTGTTCCCGACCCTGACCACCCTGTTTGCCCAAGCGGTCACCACCCTTGCCGCCCGCGACGAAGCCCCCGACTGGAACCCGTTCGCCGGGCGCGATCCGGGCGCGCGGGTCTATGGTCCGGCACCGGGCAGCTATGGTCTGGGCATGGGCGATCTGGCGCACACCTATGACGACACCGCCCGCGCCGCTGCCGGGCGGGCATGGATCGACGCCAGCGCTTATGCCTTGCAGGGCGACGATATCACCCGCGACGGCGACGGTATTGCCGCGCGGGTGGCGCAGGCCGACAGCTTTGTTCACCTTCAGGATCTGGCCGAAACCGACCTGTTGCTGGCGCATGATTACGCCACCCACGAGGCCGGATTTGCCGCTGCCAAGGCGCAAAGCGGTGGCACCGCGCAGCTATACCATCTGGACAACACCAACCCGGACGCGCCCCGCGCCCGCACCCTGCCCGAGGAAATCGCCCGCGTGGTGCACGCCCGCGCCGCCAACCCCGCGTGGATCGCCGGGATGCAGCGGCATGGCTTTCGCGGGGCCGCCGAAATCGCCGCGACGCTGGATCATATGGCCGCGTTTGCCCATCTCGCCGGGGTGGTCGCGCCGCATCTGTTCGACCTTTTCCACGATGCCACGCTGGGCGACGACAAGGTGTCGGCGTTCCTGCAAGAGACCAACCCGCAAGCGCATCAGGCCATGTCAGACCAGTTTCGCGCGCTATACGAGGCCGGGCTTTGGGACACACGGCGCAATTCGATCCGCGCGCACTTAGAGGGACAGACATGAGCACGCCAATCATTCAGGGCCGCTGCCCCGGTGCCCACCGCCCGATGATGTCAGGGGATGGGTTGGTGGTGCGGGTGCGCCCGCGCCTTGCCCGCCTGACCCGCGCGCAAATCCTGGGCCTGTGCGCCGCCGCGCAGGAATTTGGCAGCGGCATGATCGACCTGACCAACCGCGCCAACCTGCAACTGCGGGGCGTGGCGCAATCCGCGCATGCACCGCTGTTGGTGGCGTTAGAGCGCCTTGATCTGCTGGACAAGGACCCGGCAACCGAGACCCGGCGCAACATCATCGTTTCGCCGTTCTATCAGGAGGGCGATTTGACCGCCCGTCTGGCGACAGAGTTGACCGCGCGTCTGGCTGACCTGCCTGATTTGCCGCCCAAGTTCGGGTTTTGCGTGGATGCCGGCCCGGACCGCCTGTTGGCCGAAATCTCTGCCGATATCCGGCTGGAGCGGGGGCAGGACGGTGGGTTGATCCTGCGCGCTGATGGGGTCGAAACCGGGCGGAGTGTTGACGAGAACACTGCGATTGACCACCTGATCGCCCTCGCCGGGTGGTTTGCCGACACCATGTCGCCCGAGGCCCGCCGCATGGCGAGGGTGCTGCAAACCCGTGACCTGCCCGCGCAATGGACCGGCGTGCGACCTGTGGGTCAGGGCGCGGCGGCGCAGCCGGGACAGACTCCGCTGGGGGCGCTGATTGGCGCGCCCTTTGGACAGTTCCCGGCACAGGCGCTTGCCGACCTGATCACCGCTGGCAACGCCCGCGCGCTACGCGTGACCCCGTGGCGGCTGGCCTTGCTGGAGGGCGCGCAGCCCACCGTTGCCGCCGATTTTGTGACCAACCCACAAGACCCGATCCTGACCACCGACGCCTGCCCCGGCGCGCCATTCTGCCCGCAGGCGCAGGTGGAAACCCGCACGCTGGCGCGGCAGTTGGCACCGCACGTCACCGGATCGTTGCATGTGTCTGGCTGCGCCAAAAGCTGTGCGCGCATGGGGCCTGCAAGTGTCACTTTGGTCGGCAGAAACGGGCGATTTGACCTTGTAAAACAAGGCCGCGTGGGGGATGAGCCTGTGAAACGCGACCTGACGCCGCAAACCCTGTTACGCATGACGGATATTTGAACTGATGGCTTATCAATACCAGACCGACGGGGCGGCGATCTATGCGCAATCCTTTGCCACCATCCGCGCCGAGGCCAATCTGGCCCGGTTCCCGGCGGACGAAGAACCGCTGGCCGTGCGGATGATCCACGCCGCCGGCATGGTCGATCTGGCGCAATACCTGCATTTCTCGCAAGGGTTCGCCGCCGCTGCCCGCGCCGCATTGATCAACGGCGCGCCGATCCTGTGTGATGCGCATATGGTGTCCGAAGGCGTCACCCGCGCCCGTCTGCCCGCCGACAATCAGGTGATCTGCACGCTGCGCGACGACCGGGTTCGACCTCTCGCGGCCGAAATGGGCACGACAAGATCGGCGGCCGCGCTGGAACTCTGGCGCCCCGATCTGGGCGGTGCAGTGGTCGCCATTGGCAATGCCCCCACGGCGCTGTTTCATTTGCTCAACATGCTCGAAGACCCGACCTGCCCGCGCCCCGCCGCGATTATCGGCTGCCCTGTGGGGTTTGTTGGCGCGGTGGAAAGCAAGGATGCGCTGTGGGACGCGGCACCGGGTCCATGTTGCATCGTCAAGGGCCGTCTGGGCGGTAGCGCCATCACCGTCGCCGCCATCAATGCCATCGCGAGTCGCGCCGAATGAATGGCGGTACGAAAGCGGGCACCATTTACGGTGTCGGCCTTGGGCCGGGACAACCGGACCTGATGTCGGTACGCGCTGACCGACTGATCCGGGGCGCGCAGGATGTGGCGTTCTTTCGCAAGCCCGGACGGCAGGGGCATGCGCGCAAGACCGTGCAAGGCATGCTGCCCGAAAGCGCCGTGGAATTCGCCATGGAATACCCGGTCACCACCGAAATCCCGCTAAGCGATCCGCGCTATAACGCCCTGCTGGCGCAGTTTTATAGCGATTGCACCGCGCATCTGAAATCCCTGTCCGACAAGGGCCGCGATGTCGTGGTTCTATGCGAGGGAGACCCGTTCTTTTACGGTTCATTCATGCATCTTTATACCCGATTGAAAGACTTCGCGCCGGTGCAGGTGGTGCCGGGCATCACCGGCATGTCCGGGGCGTGGACCGCCACCGGGATACCGGTCACATGGGGCGACGATGTGCTGTGCGTTCTGGCCGGCACCCTGCCCGAGGACGACCTTGCCCGGCGCATGGGCGACGCCGATGCGCTGGTGGTGATGAAGATCGGCCGCAACATCGACAAGGTACGCCGCGCCCTGCGCCGGGCCGGGCTATATGATCGCGCGTGGCTGGTGGAATACGCCTGCATGGCCAATCAAAGCGTCACCCGGCTGGCCGACACAGGCGACGGGGTCGCCCCCTATTTCTCGATCATCATCGTCCATGGACAGGGCCGGCGCCCATGAGCGGTTGGTTGAAAATCGCCGGGCTTGGACCGGGCGACGACGGGCTGATCACGCCCGAAGTGACGCAAGCCCTGGCGCAGGCCAGCGATGTCATCGGCTACATCCCTTATGTGCGCAGGATTGCCCCGCGCGCCGGTCTGACCCTGCACGCGACCGATAACCGGGTGGAGCTGGAACGCGCGCGTCATGCGCTGGACCTGACCGCGCAAGGGCGGCAGGTGGTTGTGGTTTCCTCCGGCGATCCCGGCGTGTTTGCCATGGCCTCGGCGGTGTTCGAGGCGGTTGAACACGGGCCGCAGGGGTGGCGCGATCTGGACATATCGGTGCTGCCCGGCATTACCGCGATGCTGGCGGCGGCGGCACGGGCCGGGGCACCTTTGGGCCATGATTTCTGTGTGATCAACCTAAGTGATAACCTCAAACCATGGGCACTGATCGAAAAGCGCCTGCGGCTGGCCGCCGAGGCCGATTTTGCCATGGCGTTCTACAATCCGCGGTCAAAGGCACGGCCAGAGGGGTTCGCCCGCACGCTGGATATCCTGCGCGCGACCTGCGGGCCGGATCGTGTGATCCTGTTTGCCCGCGCGGTCAGCAGCGGTGACGAATCCCTGCGCGTGACCACGCTGGAAAAGGCCACGCCAGAGATGGCGGATATGCGCACCATGGTGATTGTCGGCTCGTCCCTGACGCGGATGATTGAACGCAAGGGCGCGCCACTGGTCTACACGCCCAGATCGGTGCCCGCATGAGAAAGCCAGTCCAGAACCTGATCCACGCGGGTGAATTCCTGCCGTTCCGGCAGCTCCGGTCGGGCGATCATCAGCACCGGCAGACCCAGGTGGCGCGCCGCATCCAGCTTGGCCCGCGC
>NVQY01000061.1 GCA_002400675.1 Paracoccaceae bacterium
ACCGGCGGCACGTATTATATCGCCATCTCGGCGGGCGGCAGCGGCGACTGGCAATCGAAGACCGGCAACTACCGGATTGATCTCGACGACCTGGGTGTTGTGACCAGCGACACGATTCCGAACGACACGAGCAGCACATCATCGATTTCGGTGGGGGGCTACAGAACCGGCACAATCGATCAGTACGACATGGACGGGAACAGTGTCGACAAGGATTATTACAAGGTTACTCTGACGGCTGGCCATCGCTACCAGTTCACGGCGGACGGGACATCGGGAAACCTGGATAAGGTTGCCATCCGGGTTTACAACTCGTCTGGTTCCTCTGTGACCAGCATCGCCGATAGCGCCAACCCGACGCTTGACTACACGCCCAGCACCGGCGGCACGTATTATATCGCCATCTCGGCGGGTGGCAGCGGCGACTGGCAATCGAAGACCGGCAACTACCGGATTGATCTCGATGACTTGGGGATTGTGACCAGCGACACGATTCCGAACGACACGAGCAGCACATCCTCGATTTCGGTGGGGGGGACCGTGTTCGGTGAAATCCAGCAGGATGACGTAAGTGGTTACTATATTGACAAAGACTATTACAAGGTAGTTCTCACAGCCGGTCAAAGTTATACTTTCAGCGCCAATGCCAACCAGAGTACAACTGATACTCTGGATCAGGTGTTCATGCGGCTAAGGGATGCCGATGGAAACTCCATTACATCCTCTGCATCGGCCGAGGGCGCTACGCCTAGCTTTACCTATGAAGCGGCGGGTAGTGGCTCGCAAACATATTATCTTGCCATTAGCGCGGGAGGCGACGGCCTGTGGTGGGACAAGACTGGTGGCTTTTCTCTTGACCTTACCGCCAATGGTACGGTGACGGTGGCGAACCAAACCCCTTATGCGCAAGGAAGCAGCAAAACTGTGGCTCCGGGAGAATCAGTCGCGTTGACCGACTTGTTCTCCTATGGCGATAGAGACGGGCTTTCCGATATTGTTAGCTTTGCCGTACAGGACCGTACATTCGATGGCGGGCATCTGACCTTTAATGGCATGGAAATGGCCGCAAATACCGTATTTGAAAGGCCTATAAGTGAGATTAATAAATGGGCTTTTGTGGCTGGTGATACTGGCAGTGACACGATCGGTTTTAATGCTATAGATAGCCAAAACGCCTTCAATAACAGCGCTATTGCTACAGTGGCGGTACAGACGACAACGACCCCAGTATTGCAATCCGCCAGTGAGCTTTTTGCTGCTGCAGGGGGGAAGATGACGGCAATGGCGGAGTTCGCTATAGCGGCCTACATAAAGACAGAAGGCGATGTTGCCGATGGTTTATTAGCGGATGGCTGGAAAATCCCCACTACGATAAGCCCGCTGAATGAAGACGGATACTATATAAACGGCAACGCATCCGCGTTTGTTTCAGAGTCAGGGGACGGAAATTCTCTTGTTATTGCCTTTACTGGAACAAATGAAGGGCTTGATTTTTTGGATTACCCAGCATTAGCGCTCCATTATGAAAACTATAATTTGCTGTTTAATGAAATAAACTTCGATAACTACACAAATATCTATGTTTCAGGTCACAGCCTAGGCGGTGCAATGGCTCAAGCCTTCATGGTCGATCCACCAGATAAGCTGTCAAGCCTTTTAAATCCACCCAAAGTAGACGCTGTAGCCTTTGCCAACCCGGGTTATGGAAACTCTTTGTTTTCTCGCATGGATAACTTGGTAAATATTAGTATTAGAGGTGACGTCGTAGCAGAGCTAGGTGTGGACTCGGTAATTGCTGGCGACAGGTTTTGGGTAGATCCTACGGAGTATAGTAGTCCAAGCAGTCAAAACCCAACTGCCCGACATGAAAAGTATTTATATTATGCAGTCGCAAAATATATCGACGGATCTAGTGAAAAAAATGTAATTGCAAATCAAATAGAAAATGGCTCTGACGACTTTAGAGAAGTGCCATTGTATTTGACTGGTACGTTAGAAAATGGATTTCGAGCGATGACCCCATTCGGCGCAAATTTTACTCCACTGGAGGCATTTTTATTGGAGCCACCGTCTGCTGTTAGCTCGTTATCCGCGCTAAAAGTATTTGAAGGAATCGGTATTTACAGGGAAATACTTGCAACTTCAAACAGATTTATCGTTTATACTTCCGATACGGTGGCAACCACGTTGGAAATAATCGCAGATGCGACAGATGTTGCTGTATCGGCCGTTGTGGGAGGAACTAAATATCTAGTTAATAAATCTAGCAGCTTCGCTTCGCTATTACTTAAGGCAGGGGACGCAGCATTCGAGGCTATTATCAAACCACTGGATGGCACGGATATTGAGCAAAATACTGTATATTTTGAGGGCGGTCTGAGTGACGATGTCCTAAGGGGGGGTGCTGCCGACCGCCACCTCGTAGCGGAAGGCGGGGCAGGAGATGATCTACTCACTGGCGGATTGATGGGCGACACCTTGAAGGGTGATGCTGGCAATGACATCATTCGGGGAGGCGCGGGAGATGACAAAATATACGGCGGAATCGACTACGACACGCTGTATGGCGGCGACGGCAATGACCGTGTGTGGGGCGGTAATGGCCGGGACAAGGCCTATCTCGGCAGGGGCGATGATGTGTTTTTCGACAATGCCCAGAACGGCAAGAATGGCTGGGATACGGTATATGGCGGTGACGGGAAGGACATCATCAAAGGTGGTGGTGGCAATGATAAGTTCTACGGCGAAGCTGGCAACGACGTTATTCGAGGCGGCATCGGGAATGACAAAATATACGGCGGAACTGACTACGACACGCTGTATGGCGGCGCTGGCAATGACCGTGTGTGGGGCGGCAATGGCCGCGACAAAGCGTATCTCGGCAAAGGCGATGACGTGTTCTTCGACAATGGCCAGAAGGGTAAGAATGGAGGAGACACGGTATATGGCGGTGATGGGAAGGACACCATTAATGGTGGCGGCGGCAATGACAAGTTCTACGGCGAGGCTGGTGAAGATCTGATCCGGGGCGGCAGTGGAAATGACAAGATAAACGGCGGGACAAATTCCGATACACTCTACGGCGGTGACGGCAATGATCGACTGATTGGCGGCGCGGGCGACGACACACTAATTGGCGGTGCGGGCGACGACACACTAATTGGCGGTGCGGGCGAAGACACACTGATCGGCGGAAAAGGTTACGATACCGCATCTTACAAAGATGCCTCCTCGGGCGTCATTGTCTACCTGAATGGCTTGTCCGATAGAAATACTGGCGAAGCTGCTGGTGATAGTTACGCTAGCATCGAAAACTTGGTGGGAAGTAGATTCGATGATGAGTTATGGGGGGTATGGGGCGGTGGTAGCCGCCTAGAAGGTGGAGACGGCGACGACAAAATGTTCGGATTTGGTGGAGATAATACGTTCATTGGGGGGAAAGGCGCGGATTATGCCGGTGGTAGTAAGAATGGTATTGACACTTTGTCTTATGAAACGGCACAGGAAAAAGTTCTGGTTGACTTGCAAAAGAGTTTTTTGAACACCGGGGATGCAAAAGGAGACTATTATTTCAGTATCGATATTTTGAAAGGAAGCGATTTCAACGACACGCTCACAAGTAGTCGATCTGGAAATCGAATTGAGGGTGGAAACGGCTCGGACCAACTGTTTGGTAGGGAAGGAGTTGACACTCTGTTTGGCGGTAACGGCGACGACACGCTGAATGGCGGTGATGGCAATGATACGTTGAACGGTGGCTTCGGGCGAGACACCTTTGTTTTCGCAACTGGAGGCGGGCGTGACGTGATCGAGGATTTCAACCGTGGCAACGACTCGATTCAGCTTGAAGGGTTTGGCATGAACCGGGCCCAGGCACTGAATGCGGCGGCGCAGGGCGGTGCTGACGTTGTGATTGATCTTGGTGGAGGTGATATCATTACACTGCTGAACACAGACCTCGCGTCGCTGACACGCAGCGATTTTGATATTATCTGACGGGGCCGATGGCAAAATGTTTATGATTGCACGATCTTTCGCCTGTCAGTTCACCTCAACGCCACCTCAACCCTCGAACGCCGCTTTCGCGCGGTGGGGGCCGTCGAATGTCGCCCAATGACGGTGAACGCCAGAATCAATACCACGCGATTTCAAATGTTTAATGTACAATTCCTTGAACTTTCGTAAGGGGCGAATTCGAGCTTTTTAGCGGGACTGTTAGCGGAATCTTCGCGGGAGCGGGCGGGGCTGTTTTGGCCGGACCCAGGGGCGCTATTGTTGCTGGGTGAGCGATGCTTTAGTCCCACTGACCTGCCGCATCTCGCCATGTGCTTACAGCTCCCGCGCAAACCAGCGGATCCGGCCGATGATGTTGACTTCACCCGCAGTCCGCTCGTAGGGGCTATACAAACCGTTGTCCGAGATAATACGCACCGCTGGCGGCTCGCTGTTCGGGACATGCTCAAGCCGCTTGGCCACCAACCCAATACCGTCGTGAAGAACAAAGATGCCCGGCGGCACCGGTGATTTCTGGTTCATATCGACCAGAACCGTATCGCCGTCCTCCAGCGTCGGGCGCATGCTGTCGCCTTCGACATGCAGGACACGCAGGGCCGACGGGGCGGCTTTCAGGCGGTCCTTTATCCAAGAGCGGCGAAAGTGGAAATTGCGGCCCGGTTTGGCATCCTCGTCAAGCATGGCCCCGCCGCCCATCGATGGGCGGGCATTTGCATAGGCAATGCCGACGAATTCATCGTCGGGCATGTCACCAAAAGGCGAGGCCCCCTGAACATCCCCGACGCCGTGCTGGAGCCATTCCCAATCGACCTTCAGGACTTCCGCGACCTTTTGCAGTCCGTCCAGGCTCGGATGCAGAGAACGGCCGCGAATGATGTCATAGATGAACGAGCGGTTCACCCCGGCCAGGGCAGCCACATTTGCCGCATTCATGCCCAGTTGCCGGATGCGGGCCCGGAGGCGGTCCTGCAAGGTGGTTGCCATGATTGTCCCCAGATTTATTTCGATCTGTGGATGAAATAGGATTGCGCGAGCAAGGTCAAGCAAATAGGAATGAAAGGAGAACAAACGGGCGGGGTTGGCATGAGTCGTATCATCAAAAAGTATTTCACACTAGATGAAATGACTGCCGCCTGGGACTTGTCTGAGCCGGACCTGCGCTATGTGGTGGAAAACGGCCAGTTGACGCTGTCCGCCCGGATTGTCGGCCTGCGCATGGAGGTCGGTGGGTTTGAGGAAACCCCTGAGGGGGAACGGTTCTACATCCCTTACCAGAACTGCCTGATGGATGGCCTTGTCGATTTGTGCCGCCGGGACACCTACGCGCTGTTTCGCGACGGTTCGGTCTCACCGCGCCGGTTTTGCCTGCCCGATGACGAATACGCCGAACTGATACGGGATGGCGAAACTGTATGCCTGCGGCGCGGTGACCTTCTGGTACGCCAGGACGAGCGCCGACGTTTCGAAGCGAGCGTTCTGCAGACGACAAGAGAGGGTCAGGTAAAACACATTGATTTCCGATGCTTCGAGTTTGATGGCGTGTTGTTTGACTTCACCGAGATGCAGTCCCGAGCGCTGAAATTCCTGTTTGAGTGTGCCCGCGACGGGGTTCCGGAGCAGAAGTTCAGGGACATACTGGACGCGGCCTCATCCTCCTCATCCCAATTGGGCCATTTGTTCTCCAGCCGCCCGCTATGGACGCGGATCGTCAAGAAATCACCCGGCCATCGTGGCTGGTATCTCATGGATTCAAGGCTGGTCGTTGCCCTCTTGAGCTGAGGCCCCCCTCTTACCTTCGTTATCGTGCTTCGTTCACCCGCCTTGATGGCGGGTTTTTTGATTCGCGTTTTTGCACCCTGATTCGGTCGGCTCGCGCTTCGGTAGGGAGGTGTTTGGTCGGCGTTTGGTAGGTGAATGGTCGGTGAAGGTAGGTGCCACCGACCGGGCCCAAATAACGCCACGAAATCAGCGCCCTATTTTTCTTTGGCCACCGACCAGACGCGGGACGACACCTACCTTGAGGCAGCGCAATCTGATTCTAGTCCAACAAAACTGGAGGCAGCGATGCTCGTCAAACATCTCAACCAAATCGACCTGTCGCGGCGCTGGAAGGTGAGCCCGCGCACACTGGAGCGCTGGCGCTGGGTTGGTGAAGGCCCGGCCTACCTCAAGGTCGGCGGGCGTGTGCTTTATCGGCTGGAAGACATCGAGGCGCACGAACAGGCCCGGTTGCGCAGGAGCACGGCGAACGTTGGGCACAAGTTGGCAATGGTCCGATGAACCGCCCGAGCCCCCTTCGACGGGTTGTGCAAATGGTCCCTCGTCCAGACGAGATCAGATTCTGTGCCTGGGTAGCGCAAGCGGAGCCCGGTGACCGGCTTGAATACCATCGCGGATTTCTGGTGCTGGATACCTTCGCCCAGTTTTCCGGACTTACCAACAAAGAACAGGCGGAACTTGGCAAACTCGCCAGCCGGGCCTTCTGCGCCGCCGAACAGGGCCTCGTGCATCTGGTGCAGGAACGCATCGGCACGGATCAGTTTGCCTACATTGCCATCGCCCGCCCCAAACCGAAACGCGCCGCCGCCTCGCTGTCCGCGCTGTTGCTGAGTGAGGCCGCCTGATGACCCCGTTTCAATCCCTTTTCACCACCCAAGGAGACCATTTCATGCCCTATCCCGACAACACCCCGAGCATGGACGAGATGCTCAACCTGCCAATTGGCGAGTTGGCGCAGATGCCGGTTGAGCTTTTGTCCAACCTCCAAGGCGAGTTGGCCCATGCCAGCAAGCAACTGAAGGCCGCAACGGCGCGTTTCAACGCGGCGCTCGATATGCGTTATGCCACCCGCGCCACCGAGGCGCGCCGCGCCTGCGGCAAGGACACCGGCACCGTTCGCCTTGGCGACGGTGATTTCACGGTGGTGGCCGATCTGCCGAAACGCGTGAGCTGGGACCAGGAACGGCTCACCCGGATCGCCGCCAACATCGCCGAGGCGGGCGATGACCCGGCCGAGTTCATCGAGAGCACGCTGAAGGTGCCGGAGCGCAAGTATACGGCGCTGCCGGCCTCCTGGCGCAAGGGGTTTGAGGCCGCGCGCAAGGTGGGCAGCGGCAAACCGACCTTCCGTCTCGAGGCGGCAGAGCAATCCTGAATTCGGCGGCGGGGACGCCCAGACCGCAAGGCTGGGCAGGTTCCCCTTCGGCACCCGGTCATCCCCCGCCGTCGTTGATCTTTTCATTCAACCCAAGGAGAGCACCATGACAGTGCGCATCATCACCGCTGACGAACGATTGTCGGCAGCCGAGAACAAGACATCGCTGGCGATCTTCGGACCACCCGGCGTGGGTAAAACCACGCTGATCAAATCGCTGCCCGAGGACAAGGCCGTCTGCTTTGATCTCGAGGCTGGCATGAAATCCGTTCAGGATTGGCGCGGACCCAGCATTCCGATCCGCAGTTTTGAAGATTTCCGGGACCTTGTGATCCTGATTGGCGGCCCGGACCCGGCACAACATCCCGACAGCTATTATGGGGCGGGGTATCACGCCCATGTGCAGGCCAAATACGCGGAAAGCGGGCTGGAAGGCTTCCTCAAGGACCGCTCGATCATCTTCGTTGACTCGATCACCGATCTTACGCGCCAGGCCATGGCCTACGCCAAACAACAGGCCGAAGCGTTTTCCGAGCGCACCGGCAAACCGGACATACGCGGGGCCTACGGGCTGTTGGGCCGGGAAGTCATTCAGGCGTTGAAACACCTCCAGCATGCCCGCGGCAAGACCGTGATCTTTGTTGGCGTGCTGGAAAAGGTGACCGACGAGTTCGGGACATCAACCTGGGTCCCGCAGATGGAAGGCTCCAAAGCCGGACGCGAACTGCCCGGGATCGTCGATCAGGTCATGTCGATGCAGCTATTCGGCAAGGACACCGACGGCGCCTGGGTTCTGGACGAGGCATCGACCGACCGGCGTCTTGTCTGCAAGTTCGGCAACCCCTGGGGCCTGCCTGCAAAGGATCGATCCGGCCGACTGGACATGACCGAACCGCCTGATCTCGCGGCCCTGCTCGCAAAGGTCGACGGGCGCGCCACACCGAACTCACCAACCACATCCATCACCCCCGATCCCTCAATGAAAGGACTGAACCCATGAGTTACGATCTGAATGACGCCGCCCCGCAAATGGCCCCGATGGGGGAACTGATCCCCGACGGGACCTTCGCCAGGGTCATGCTGAAAATCCGCCCCGGTGGCAGCAATGGCGCGACAGCGATGGATGCCGGGTTGCTGAAGGCGTCCAGCCACAGCGATGCGAAAATGCTCGATTGTGAACTGACGGTGACCGAGGGGGCGTTCGCGCGGCGCAAGTTCTGGCAGAACTTCACGGTTGCCGGCGGCAAGCTGGACGAGAAGGGCCAGTCCAAGGGCTGGAATATCTCGAAGAGCACCTTTCGGGCGATGATCGACAGCGCCCTTGGCCTTGATCCTACCGACACCAGCCAGGCCGCCCGGGACAAGCGGGTGATTGGCGGTCTCAAACATCTGGACGGGATCACCTTCGCCGCGCGCATCATGGTGGAGAGCTCGGACAACCCGAACTACCGCGACAGCAACAAGCTGGCCAATGTGGTTTTGCCGAATGAACCCACCTACGCAGCAATCATGCGCGGGGAAAATGTGACACCCGATCCGGTCAAGGCACCGCCCCGGAAATCCACCGCACAGACGCCAGCGGCCTGGAGTGCGCAGGCTCCCGCCCAACCCGGCGGGCCCAATACGCCCTAGGTCCCTGCCGCACAGCCGCAATCGGGCAACACGCCGCCACCTCCAAGCGGGGCACCGGCCTGGTTGAACAGCTGAGTTCATGTCCCCGGATGAATGGCAGGCGCATGTGACGCGCGAAGCGGCAAAGGAGATTGGAAAGTGGCTCGAGGTGCGCGGAAGACTGGATCGTTCTATCGCAAGCCTCAAGCTGTCCGATCTCGAAAACATGGCGTCCGTCGCCATCAGCCGCTTCATCGTTCTGGCGTCGCACAGGGTCAGGGAGGCACCGGGGCAGTACGAAGAGCTCGAAACCCTGCTGATGGGATGAACTCAGCGCCCGGTGCCTGCGCGATCTGCGGGCGTGACTCCCGGGGCTTCGGGTTCTGCCTGCGCCTGCAGCGGGCGCAGTTCCCGTCCTATAAATTCTGTTCGCGCCGGTGTCAGGACATCGGCGCGGACCTTGCAACGAGGAATTACGGAATGATTGATAAAACAGCCCGCGAGGCTCAGGCCATCGTTGATGCGCGAAAGAATTTTGCCGAGGCGCTAGGTGAGCTTGGCCTCATGGCACCCTTCTTTGATCGCACGGCGGCCGAGATCGACCAACTGATCGAGGCGGCAGTCACCGGCTACGTCGACAGCATGCAGGCCCAGGGCGCGCGATCAGAGCGCGACGGCGGCATCACCGACGACGAAATCCCATTTTGAGGTAATCCCATGATCGATTTGAACACTGGGTCGGGTGCACAGTATGTGCAGCCCCGGGCCCTTCCCGACATCACGGCCGCCCTGTGCGCGGCCATCGATACCGGTCTCAGCGCACGCAGGGACGGCGAACGCCCGCGAACCTATGTCAGCTCGTCCGGGCTTGGGCGGGCGTGCTTGCGCCAGATCCAGTATGACTTTCTGGCGATCCCCAAGGATGAGGGGCAGGAGTTTGCCCCGAAGACACTGCGGATATTCGAAGCTGGGCATCGCGGTGAGGATATGGTGGCTCACTGGCTGCGCCTGGCCGGGTTTGATTTGCGCACCGAGCGCGCCGATGGTCGTCAGTTCGGGTTTTCAGCCCTGAAGGACCGCTTCAAAGGGCATATTGACGGTTGTCTGATGGGCGGCCCCGTGTCGATGGCATATCCGGCGCTTTGGGAAACAAAGGCGCTCGGGGCGGCAAGCTGGAAGGATACGCTGAAGCGTGGTGTTGCGATCTCCAAGCCGGTCTACGCGGCCCAGATCGCGATTTATCAGGCCTATCTCGATCTGCCAAACCCGGCACTGTTCACGGCGCTGAACCGGGACACGCAGGAAATCTATGCGGAACTGATGCCGTTTGATGCGGCCATCGCGCAGCGGATGAGTGATCGCGCCGTTGAGGTGGTGCGGGCGTCAGACGTCCAGGAATGGTTGCCGCGCGAGGCGGCCGCCCCGACCTCCGTCGTTTGCAAAGGCGGCATGGCCGCGGGGCATTGGCATCCACCCTGCGCCTGGGCGCAACGTTGCTGGAGGGCACGGTCATGATTCCACAGGCTTATGAATTCAAACGGGTGGCGGCGCGGTTTCGCCAGWAATCCGCCTATGGCTTTCACTTCGCGGGCATTGAAACCGCGCCGGTCTATTATTTAGCCGACCAGGAGGCGTTTGACAGCGATGCGGTCGAGGATCTGCGCCCCCTGATCATGGACGCGCCTTTGCGGCTGCCGCATCCGGCGGTCATCTTCGAGGTAAAGGATCGCAATCCGGAAAGATCGTCTTTGCTGGTCTACGCGCGGCAATTTGAGGATCGGGTGGAGGCCGCATTCATCTACAAGGACAAACGACGTCGCCAATGGTCGGACTGCATGGCCCATGCTGTCTTTGCCAAGCCGGGATGGTCCAATGTTACCGCCAATCCAGAGGTCACCCAAGAGGAGGCGGCGATCTACAATAATGTCGTCGCCAGTATCGTCTGGCGCGCACTCACTATCTTGGCCCATGCCGGGGATGTGAAGGAGCGAAAGGTCAATCCGAACCTGCGCCGGAGATACGCCAAGGCCGGTGTTCGTGGCTGGACGTGGCACCAGATTACCATCGATCTCGATCGCGCGCGGGCAAACCATGCCGCTCTCGGCGGCACACATGCCAGCCCGCGCTGGCATATCCGGCGCGGTCATTGGCGACAGCTGGCTGATGGTCGCCGCATATTTATACGCCAATGCCAGATCGGCGATCCCGCACGCGGCAGGGTGGTCAAAGATTACATCGTGAAAGGACCATCCACATGACATCATTCACCCCCTCCGCCCAGCAGTCAGCGGCCATCCGGTTGACCAGGGAATGGTTTGAAACACGCACCCACGCGCAGCAGGTTCTGCGGCTGTTTGGTTATGCCGGTAGCGGCAAGAGCACCGTTCTGAAGTTCGTGCTCGATGAGCTTGGCCTTTCGCCCCATCGCTCTGATCGTGAGGGAGGGTGCATGCCCGGCGTTGTCACCGCCACGTTTACCGGCAAGGCGGCGTTGGTGCTGAGCCGAAAGGGCACGCCCGCGCGCACCATCCACAGCCTGATCTATTCGGTGTCCGAGGCAACCGAGGAAGAAATCGAGGCGGCGACCCGCAAGGTTCGCGCCGCCGAGATCGAAATCCGCACCCTGAGCGGGTTTGATCGCACCGCTGCCGAGGCGGGTATCGAGGCGATGCGCCAGGCGCTGTCGGCGATGAAGAAACCGCGTTTTGCCCTCAACCCCGAGAGCGACGCGGCGGATGCAAGGCTGATCGTGCTCGACGAGGTGTCCATGGTGGGCGAAGATATGGCGCGGGATTTGATGAGCTTTGGCAAACCGATCCTGGTCCTGGGCGACCCTGGGCAATTGCCGCCGATCAAGGGCGCAGGCGCGTTCACCAATGTCGCCCCCGACATCATGTTGACGGAAATCCACCGCCAGGCCGCCGAAAGCGCAATCATTCGTCTGGCCACCATGGCCCGCGAGGGGCAACCGATCGGGTTTGGCAGCTATGACGCGCATGTCGCCAAAATGCATAAAGGTGATATCACGCCAGAACAGGCCTTGTGTGGCGGTCAGCTGATCTGCGGGATGAACGCGACACGTTTGCAGTTGAATAACGGGATGCGCGCGGCTGCGGGGCTTGGCGGCACGACGATCCCGTCGGGTGCGGGTGAAAAAATCATCTGCCTCAAGAACCAGAATGATCTCGGGTTGATCAACGGGATGTTCCTGACGCTTGAGGATATCGTCGATGAGGGCAGCCTCTATTTCTCGGCCGTGGTGACGGATGAGGATGGTCGTCGTGTCGAGCCTACAGATCACAAGGGGCGCGCGGGTCGCCTTCGCATCTACAAGGGGCATTTCGAGGACCACATCGCCTTTGATCGCGACCGGAATGATCGGGATTGGAAAGATAAAAAGCACTTGACCGAGGCAACCTACGGCTGGGCAATCACCGCGCACAAGGCGCAAGGGTCGCAATGGGAAAACGTGATCGTGTGGGATGACGGGCTCGGGCGCAGCGAGCTCGATCGTCGACGCTGGCTTTACACCGCCATCACCCGCGCGGAACGCGGGCTTGTATTGTTGGCGTGAGGGGAAATGGACCTGTCACGGTTTCGTTCCGGTCTCTCAACTCATTATGCGGCCTTTCGTTCGAATGCCAAGGGGCTTTTGCCGCCTA
>NVQY01000062.1 GCA_002400675.1 Paracoccaceae bacterium
CAAAAGCTCGCTCATTCACTGGCGGCGGACGATTTGGCCGGGGACGCCACGCCAGAGGTCACCCTGTTCGACGTGCAGTTCCCCGATCACGGCGCGCCCGCCACCCATCGCATCACCGGCAGCCTGACCGAGGCCGGTGCGGCCACCACCCTTGCCGCCGCGCGCCCGGACATGGTGTTCCATCTGGCCGCCGTCGTGTCCGGCGAGGCCGAGGCAGATTTCGACAAGGGCTGGCAGGTCAACATGCACGCGTTTTGGTCATTGCTGGAAGCCTTGCGCGCGCAGCACGATGCAAGCGGCGGCAGCTATCGCCCGCGTATCGTTTTCACCTCATCGGTGGCGGTGTTTGGCGGCCCCTACCCGGACAAGATCGGCGACGACTTCCTGTGCGCACCGCAGACATCTTACGGCGCCCAGAAACTGGCCTGCGAAATGATGCTGGGCGACTTCAGCCGCAAAGGCTTCGTTGACGGTATTTCGATCCGCCTGCCAACGATCTGCGTGCGCCCGGGCAAGGCCAACAGGGCCGCGTCATCGTTCTTTTCCGGCATCATCCGCGAACCTCTGAACGGCGTTGAGGCAATCCTGCCGGTGTCGCCCGACGTGCGGTCGTGGCACGCTTCGCCACGGTCTGCTGTGGCGTTCCTGCGCCATTCGGCGACGCTGGATACCGATCTGCTTGAGGGGCGACGCGCGCTTAATCTGCCCGGCATATCGCTAACCGTGCAGGAACAGATCGACGCCTTGCAAGAGGTGGCTGGGACCAAGGTAACCGCCCTTATCCGCCATCAACCGGACGAGGTGATCATGCGTATTGTAAGTGGCTGGCCGCAGGATTTCGACCCTGCCCGTGCGCTGGCGCTGGGGTACAGCGCCGACAAGGATTTCCGGTCGATCATTGATGCCTATATCGCTGACGACCTGCCCGGATCACCGCCCAAGGTCTGAAACAGGCGGCAAGGTGAATTGGCAATTTCCTGCCAATTCAGGGGTTTAAGAACGCCGGGCCAGATCTTGTGCCCGGCGTTTGCCGTTTGCCAATCAGGCCAGCGCGATGTTGACCGCGGATTCGCGACCGTCACGGCCCGGCTCGATGTCAAAGGTAACTTTCTGGTCGTCGGCCAGGCCGGTCAGGCCAGAACGCTCAACGGCGGAAATGTGCACGAACACGTCCTTGCTGCCGCCATCGGGTGCRATAAAGCCGAAGCCTTTAGTAGAGTTGAACCATTTTACGGTGCCATTAGCCATCGTAATTTCTCCTGTTTAGGGCTGCCCACGGAATGTGGCAGGTCGGCAAGTTCAGCATGATCGAATACTGAGCCGATAACAGGAGCAGTGGGGTCGATAGCGTAACGTCGCCACGCTGATATGGGGCGTTCAATCCTTAAAAGCAAGATTTTTATCTGCCAGAGGTTGCATCTTTCCCGATCAACAAGTGCCAGACAGCAGCCCGAAACTGCCTCAAAGGCGGACCCCGAATCGGCCCAGCACAAGAGTCATCGCCAGATACAGAACAATCGTCAGACCACATCCGGCGATCAGCGCGCCCCAGAATGCCCAGCCCCGCCCCAACAGTGCCGGGATCAACAGGAACATCGGCAGGGACGGGAGAACATACCAGAATGTCGCCGTCGCATGATCCGCCAAAAGCGTGACATCCGGTTTGTCGCGCCAAAGCCAGATCATCCCCATGACAGAAATCAGCGGCAACGAGGCGATCAGCGCGCCAAACCCCGGCGCGCGTTTGGCAACTTCGGAAACGATGGCGATGATCACGCCGGACACCAGAGCCTTGAAGATGAGATAGCCCATCAAAAGCTCTGGCTAATGCCCGGCGCGAGGCCGGGCACAGGGGATCGGTGCGGCACGATCAGGATTTGATCTTGYTGACCTTCATCATCTTCATGATCGCCTTTTCGTAGAACGGCTCGCTCACGCCTTTGCGGATCTTGCGCATGAAATACCACTCGAATGCCAGCTTGGCCCAATGCACCCATTTGCCGTCGCTGGTCCAGTTGACGTTGCGCGGCGGGTTCTGCGGCATGGCGAGGAATACAAAACCACGGTCGCCGAAATCGGCCAGACACAGGGCATTCCAGCTGGGCACTTCGGTCGGCTCTTTGCCGGCAATGACCTGCGGCAGGTTGTGCGCAGTGGCGGTAACCATGCTTTCGATCATGAAGCCCGTCTTTGGAACCCCGGTCGGCACCGGCGTCACCGCTGGCGGGGCGATGGCAATACACACGCCGATGGCAAAGATGTTCTGGTATTTCTTGTTACGCTGGAATTCATCGACAGTGATAAACCCGCGCGGATTGACCAGCCCTTCAAGGCCCATAACAGCCGGAATACCCCGGAACGCCGGCAGCATCATCGAGTATTCAAACGCCACTTCGTGCTTTTTCTTTTCCGAACCGTCCTCGTTCACCTCGGTAACATGCACGGCCTTTTCTTCGAACTTGTCGACCTTGCAGTTGGTGATCCATTTGATGTCGCGGTCACGAAAGGCGCTTTCCAACATGCCCTTGGTGTCGCCCACGCCGCCAAGGCCCAGATGGCCGATATATGGCTCGGAGGTGATGAAGGTCATCGGCACCTTGTCGCGAATCTTGCGTTTGCGCAGATCGGTGTCGATGGTCATGATGTATTCATAGGCGGGGCCGAAACACGACGCGCCCTGAACCGCGCCAACCACGATGGGACCGGGATTTGCACAGAACGCTTCCCAGTTGTTGCCCGAGATTTCGGCGTGTTCGATGTGGCAGACGGAATTGGTGAACTTGTCGGGGCCAAAGCCTTCGATCTCGTCAAACGCCAGATCCGGGCCGGTGGCAATGACAAGGTAGTCGTACGTGACCTCGCGCCCGCTATCCAGAACGATGGTGTTGTTATCCGGGTCCAGCTTGGCCGCGCCATCACAGATGAAATCGATTCCCTGACGTGACATCACCGGATCAAGATCGACAGTGATGTCCTTTTTCTTGCGCCAGCCGACCCCGGCCCATGGATTGGACGGTGTGAACTGAAAATACGGTTTGTTCGATATCACCGTGATCTTGTCGGTCGAACTCAGCGTTTCCTTCAGCTCGAACGCCTGAATGGCACCGCCAAGTCCTGCACCCAAAACAACTACATGTGCCATTTATTTCCTCCCAGAAGACCGGCTGACTCCCCTCCCGGAGGTCAGTCACACAGGCCTAAGATACATTTACCCAGCATGAAGACAAGGTGTTGAACATGCGACATATCGCGATGCGCGAATATATACCCCTGACCGGGCGTCAGTCACGCTTGACCGGGCGGCTAAGGATGTGGATCAGCCGGGTGCCTTCGGCCACAAGATCAAAGCGTTGGTTTTCTAGCGACCAGCGCATCGCCAGGCCCTGAATCACTGCCAGCAACAGCGCCGCCAGATCTTCGGGCGGAATATATGAATCCAGTTGCCCGGCGGCCTGCGCCCGGGCGATCAACCCGGCAAGCCCGGCGCGGCGATTGGTCATCACCGTTTCGAAATGACGGCGCAGCGGTTCATTCTCTGCATGAAGTTCGCGCGAGAACAGGATGGCCGGAATGGCCGGAGTTTGCACGATCTGCCCCAGATGACGCGCAATCAGCCCGTTCAGGGTCGCCAGCGGATCATCCCCCACACCGGGCCCCACACCGGGCCCTGCACCGGGCATATTTTCAAAGGTTACATGGGCGGCAACCGCCTTGCCCACCGCCAGCCAGATATCGCTCTTGGTGGGAAAGTGACGAAAGATCGCCGGTTGGCTTATGCCGATCTCTTGCGCCAGTTGCTGAGTCGTCACCCGGTCGGGGCCATGGGTGCCCGCAAGGCGAATAGCCGTGGCGACGATCTCTGCCTTGCGGTCCTGCGCGCTTTTGCGTTGTGTGGCCACGCCAGTCCCTACCCTTCGTTATCTGCGCCCTCGACGCCAAGCCGATAGCCGGAATGACAGGCGACGCAATTATCCATGATGTTGCCCAACTCGGTCAGAACCACGGTGGGGTCGTCGGTGCCCTGCGCGGTCTCTGCCAGCGAATCAAATGCCCTGTGGGTACTCATGCCCAGCGTTTTGAACTCGAACGGCAGCTTGGCGATCAACGCCGGGCTTTCGGCCTGTGCCGCGGCCATGCCAACGGCACTGGATGCCGCAGCCACGGCTTCCATGTCGCCCATGGTTGCGGCCTGCACGACCACCTGCACGGTCTCAAGCAACCCGCGCATTTCGCCCAACACCTTGTTGCGTTCGTTCTGGTTCAGCAACACCACGCTGCGCCCATCCGCATGGGTTTTGATATTCTGCGGCACCATAACCAGATAGACGCCGCCCAACAGCGCCGCGATCAGGACCACATTCAGTAGCCGGCAAATTTTACATCCAGTTTTCATTATTTTTTCTCCCTCATAAGATTTAGTTAGTTATTGATTACTAACCAACGTCCTGTCAACCCACACCCACACCACAATTTTGCCGGGCAAGGCGGTTTTTGGGGCTATATCTTCTTTCAAAGGGGGGCTAACCTGCGCTCATGTCACAGCAGACGCATATCACTTTGCCCTTCGCCACGCCGCAGATTTCTGCGCTGTGCGACCTGCTGCTTCTAAGCCGCCTCTGAGCGTGCCTTTGGCGCGAACGCTCAGGGGAGGCAGTCCGCGCCAGATGGTTTCAAAACCAAGGCTTTAGAACAGACAACGAAAGACATCAAAATGAACACTGCATCCGACGACAATCGCGTATTGATATTCGACACCACGTTGCGCGACGGCGAACAAAGCCCCGGTGCCACCATGACCCACAGCGAAAAGCTGGAAATCGCMGGGCTGTTGGACGACATGGGCGTGGACATCATAGAGGCCGGGTTCCCCATCGCCTCAGAGGGCGACTTCAAGGCCGTTGCCGAGATTTCGCGCAACGCCACCAACTCGGTTATCTGCGGGCTGGCGCGCGCCAACCTTGGCGATATCGACCGCTGTTGGGAGGCGGTGAAACATGCGGCCAAGCCGCGTATCCACACGTTTATCGGCACCTCACCGCTGCACCGGGCGATTCCCAACCTCACCAAGGATGAGATGGCCGAGCGGATCGAACAGACGGTCAGCCACGCGCGCAATCTGTGCGACAATATCCAGTGGTCGCCGATGGATGCCACGCGCACCGAATGGGACTATCTGTGCCGCACCATTGAGATCGCCATTCGCGCCGGGGCCAGCACTATCAACATTCCCGACACGGTGGGCTATACCGCCCCTGTCGAGTCGGCAGACCTGATCAAACGCCTGATCGAAACCGTACCCGGTGCCGATGAGGTGGTGTTCGCCACCCATTGCCACAACGACCTTGGCATGGCGACCGCCAACGCGCTGGCCGCAGTGGCCGGGGGCGCGCGCCAGATCGAATGCACGATCAACGGCCTTGGCGAGCGCGCCGGCAACACCGCATTGGAAGAGGTGGTGATGGCGATCAAGGTGCGCGGCGATATCATGCCGTGGACCACCGGCATCGACACGCAAAAGATCATGGGCATCTCGCGCCGGGTCGCCACCGTCAGCGGCTTTGCGGTGCAGTTCAACAAGGCCATTGTCGGCAAGAACGCCTTTGCCCACGAAAGCGGCATCCATCAGGACGGCATGCTGAAAAACGCCGAAACGTTCGAAATCATGCGCCCGACGGATGTGGGCCTGTCCGAGACCAACCTTGTGATGGGCAAACATTCAGGCCGGGCCGCGTTGCGCGCCAAGCTGAACGATCTGGGGTTTGAGTTGGGGGACAACCAGCTCAAAGACGTGTTCGTCCGGTTCAAGGAACTGGCCGACCGCAAGAAAGAGATCTTCGACGACGATCTGGTGGCCTTGATGCGGGTTGGGGAAGATCCCGAGAACGACCGGCTGAAAATTGTCTCGCTGCGCGTCGTTTGCGGCACCCATGGCCCCCAACAGGCCGATCTGGTGATGGAGATTGACGGGATAGAGCACAAAACCACCCAGACCGGCGACGGCCCGGTGGATGCCACATTCAACGCAGTCAACGCGCTGTTTGCCCATTCGGCACATCTGCAACTTTATCAGGTGCATGCCGTGACCGAAGGCACCGACGCGCAGGCCACGGTTTCGGTGCGGATGGAAGAGGACGGGCGCATTGTCACCGGTCAGTCCGCCGACACCGACACCGTGGTGGCCAGCGCCAAGGCCTATGTGAATGCGCTGAACCGCCTGATCGTGCGCCGTGAAAAATCCGCGCCGGGGGCTGATACGCGCGAGATCAACTATAAAGATGTGTCGTAAATAGCGCTGTAGGGTGGGGTTTGAGCCGTTCAAGAAATGCTCCGGGGGAGCATTTCAGGCGAAAACGGCCTTGGCCCGGGTAACCAACGCATCCCCGGCCTAACCCGGTCGCAACGCGTGGGTTACACCCACCCTACACCAAATCACCTAAGTTACGCCTGACCTTCAGGGTTCAGTTTGTCCTGCGTTTGGGTGTCAAAATCGCCTGCATCATGGCGTTCGTGCAACTGCCCTTCGGGGGCACCGAAGGGTCGGTTGACCATAACCCCACGCTTTACCGCAGGGCGTTCGCCGATTTCGTCCGCCCAGCGATTGACGTGCTGGTAAGACGCGGTGTCAAGAAATTCTGCCGCCTCATAGACGCGGTTTTTCACCAGCGCGCCGTACCACGGCCAGATCGCCATGTCGGCGATCGAATAATCGTCACCACACATGAACGCGCGATCCGCCAGATTGCGATCCAGCACATCCAACTGACGTTTGGTTTCCATCGCAAAGCGGTTGATCGGGTATTCGAATTTCTCGGGCGCATAGGCGTAGAAATGCCCGAATCCGCCACCCAGATACGGCGCGCTGCCCATCAACCAGAACAGCCATGACATGCATTCCGCCCGGTTCTCAGGAATGAATTCGCCAAACTTTTCGGCCAGATGCAATAGGATCGCGCCGGATTCGAACACCCGCACCGGGGCATCGCCGCTGTGATCCATCAACGCGGGGATTTTTGAGTTCGGGTTGACCTCGACAAAGCCGCTGCCAAACTGATCGCCGTCACCGATGTTTATCAGCCACGCATCATATTCCGCGCCCTTGTGCCCAAGCGCCAGCAACTCTTCCAACATCACCGTTACTTTCACGCCGTTTGGCGTCGCCAGTGAATAAAGCTGGAACGGATGCTTGCCCACCGGCAGGATCTTGTCATGCGTCGGCCCGGCGATAGGACGGTTGATGCTGGCAAAGCGCCCGCCGCTTTCGCTTTCCCATTTCCAGACTTTGGGCGGGGTGTATTCTGAGGAATCGCTCATTTTTTTTTATCTCTTCAATGTGGGACAATGTGGGTCAGGCAACAGCCCCGACCGAACCTTACGACCAAGATGGCGCGGGAATGCGCCGGGGCAAGCTATTTCTTCCACCGGCCCTCAATTGGGCTTTGATTTCGCGGGAATCATGCGCACCCGCCAAAGGATCTGCCGCGAGAGCTACAAATACAGGGGGGGCGTGATTTGGCTGCTGACGAAATCGTGATGCGCGGGCGGCCCGACAATCAATCGTGCAAGCGAAAACACGCTGTTTGAAAACAATCGGCTCTTTCCCCTCTGATGGCAGGTGCCTATAAGCCCATAGCCCCCCCACCCAGGCAGAGTCGCGGGGCCTTTTGGAAACTCTTGCCAGGAAAGCCGCATTATGTCGCTGTTCGGTTGGTTCTCTAGCTTTTTTACCGCAGATATGGCCATTGATCTGGGCACGGCAAATACACTGGTCTACGTCAAAGGGCGCGGCGTGATTCTAAGCGAGCCTTCGGTTGTCGCCTATCACGTCAAGGATGGCGTGCGCAAAGTTCTGGCCGTGGGCGAAGATGCCAAGCTGATGCTGGGCCGCACCCCCGGCAGCATCGAGGCAATCCGCCCGATGCGCGAAGGTGTGATCGCCGATTTCGACACCGCCGAGGAAATGATCAAGCATTTCATCCGCAAGGTGCATAAACGTTCAACATTTGCCAAGCCAAAGATCATCGTTTGTGTGCCGCATGGTGCGACACCGGTAGAGAAACGCGCCATTCGCCAATCCGTGCTTAGTGCGGGCGCGCGCAAGGCCGGTCTGATCGCCGAACCGATTGCAGCGGCCATCGGCGCGGGCATGCCGATCACCGATCCCACCGGCAACATGGTGGTCGATATTGGCGGTGGTACAACCGAAGTGGCCGTTTTGTCCCTTGGTGATATCGTTTATGCCCGTTCTGTACGTGTCGGCGGCGACCGCATGGACGAGGCAATTATCAGCTATCTGCGCCGCCAACAGAACCTTCTGGTCGGCGAATCGACCGCCGAACGGATCAAGACCAGCATCGGCACCGCGCGTATGCCCGATGACGGGCGTGGCACGTCGATGCTGATCAGGGGCCGCGATTTGCTAAGCGGCATTCCCAAGGAAATCGAAATCTCTCAGGCGCAGGTCGCCGAAGCCCTGACCGAGCCGGTGCAACAGATTTGCGAGGCTGTGATGACGGCGCTGGAGGCGACTCCGCCCGATCTGGCGGCTGATATCGTTGACCGGGGCGTGATGCTGACCGGGGGCGGCGCGCTGCTGGGCGATCTTGATCTGGCGCTGCGCGAACAAACCGGGCTGGCGGTGTCGATTGCCGATGAATGCCTGAATTGTGTGGCGCTGGGCACCGGCAAGGCGCTGGAATTCGAAAAGCAGCTGCGCCATGCGATTGACTACGACAGCTAAAATGCCCACCTGTCTGTAAGGCACCCACCTGTCTGTTAAGCGATCGAACACGCGGATTCTGCTTTGAAAGGAATCTATTGGCCAAGGACCGATCACAGCGTGAGGATTATACGACCCCCCTTCGTCGTCTGCTGATCGGGGTTGTGGTGCTGTGCCTGTTGGCCATTTTTCTGGTCTGGCGCATCGACAGCCCCCGCGTCGAACGGTTTCGGGTGCAGGTAACCGACCGCGTTGTGCCCAACATGGATTGGGCGATGGCCCCTGTCACCGGCATGATCAACCTGCTGCGCGATTTTCAAAGCTATCAGCGCCTGTCGGATCAGAACCGGGAACTGCGCAGCGAATTGCGCCAGATGCAGGCCTGGAAAGAAGCGGCCCTGCAACTTGAGCAGGAAAACGCGCGGTTGCTGGACCTCAACAATGTGCGGCTGGACCCGCGCCTGACCTTCATCACCGGCATCGTTCTGGCCGATAGCGGATCACCGTTCCGCCAGTCGGTGTTGCTAAACGTGGGGTCGCGCGATGGCATCGTCGATGGCTGGGCGGCGATGGACGGGATCGGTCTGGTTGGACGCATTTCCGGCACCGGCAAGAACACCGCGCGGGTGATCCTGTTGACCGACGCGGCAAGTTCCATTCCGGCGCTGATCCAGCCGTCTGGCCAAAAGGCCTTGGTTTCAGGCGACAATTCCGCAGCACCTCTGGTTGATTTTCTGGAAAACGCCGACCTTGTGCGCGCCGGCGACCGGGTGATCAGCTCGGGCGATGGCGGGGTGTTTCCTGCCGGGTTGCTGATCGGTCAGATCGCCACCGACCCGGCCGGGCAACTGCGCGTGCGCCTGTCCGCCGATTATGAACGGCTGGAATATCTGCGGGTGCTGCGCCAACTTGGCGTGGTGCCGGTTACTGATTCCGGCACCATCGTCGCGCCACTAAATGCACAGGGCGAAAGCCTGCCCCAACCGCTTGAGGAAGGGGCCGGAGATGGCTGAGTTTTCCGCCTCCAGACTATGGCTGATGCGCGCCGGTTTCTTTGGGCTGGCCTTGCTGATCATGTTCTTTCAACTGCTGCCACTGAACACGGTTCCACCGCGCTGGGCCCCGCCCGATCTGTTGCTGGCCTTTGCCTTTGCCTGGTCCTTGCGCCGGCCTGATTATGTGCCGGTTCTGTTGCTGGCTGTGGTGATGCTGTTGGCGGATCTGATGTTGCAACGCCCGCCGGGGCTGCTGGCGCTGTTGGTGGTGCTGGGCTGCGAATACCTGAAAAACCAAAGTGCCGGGTTGCGCCGGGCGAATTTTCTGGCGGAATGGGCCGTGGTTGGCTTTGTTCTGGTGGTGATCATGGTCCTGAACCGGCTGATCCTGATGATCGTGGTGATTTCCCCGCCGCCACTTGGCCTGAACCTGATACAGATGGTGCTGACGGTGGCGATCTATCCGGTGGTTGTCGCCATCACCCAATCCTTGTTGGGTGTGCGCAGACCCGCCGCAGGGGGCACCGGTAGCATGAAGAACAGATTGGGCGCACACCTATGAGACGCAATCCCAAGGAACTGGCCGCCACCAACCGGACCCTAAGCCGGCGGGCTTTGCTGTTGGGCGGGATGCAGGCCGGGGTTGTCGGCGCGCTGGTCTTGCGCATGCGCTATCTTCAAGTCGATCAGGCCGCGCAGTACCGGATGCTGGCCGAAGAAAACCGGATAAACATTCGCCTGATTGCCCCTGACCGGGGCGAGCTGTTTGACCGCAACGGCATCATTCTGGCGCATAATTCGCCCAGCTACCGGATCATTATCGTGCGCGAGGATGCCGGCGACGTGGATCAGGTGATCGCCCGCCTGTCGCAACTGGTCCCGCTTGACCCCGAGGATATCGAACGCGCGCTGGTGGAAATGCACCGCAGCGCGCCGTTCCTGCCGGTCACCCTGACCGACAAGGTCAGCTGGGAAGACATCAGCCGGGTCGCCGTCAACGCCCCCGCCCTGCCCGGCATCACCCCCGAAGTCGGCCTTACGCGGGTCTATCCCCGGGCCGCCGATTTTGCCCATATCATCGGCTATGTCGGCCCGGTCAGTGAATATGACCTGTCCAAGATCGAAGACCCGGACCAGTTGTTGCGCATACCACGCTTTCAGATCGGCAAGGTCGGGCTGGAAGCCAAGCGCGAGGAAATCCTGCGCGGCTCTGCCGGGGCCAAGCGGGTCGAAGTCAACGCCACAGGCCGGGTGATGCGCGAGTTGTCCCGGCGCGACGGGCGGCAGGGGGCCGATCTGCAACTGTCCATCGACGCCGATTTGCAGGCCTATGTTCAGGCCCGTCTGGGCAATGAAAGCGCCAGCGCCGTGGTGATTGACTGCGAAAACGGCGACCTGCGCGCCATCGCCTCTTCGCCGTCGTTTGACCCCAACCTGTTCGTCAACGGCATTTCCGTCGCTGATTACCGTGGCCTTACGGAAGACCCCTATCGCCCACTGGCCGACAAGTCGGTTCAGGGCACCTATCCGCCGGCCTCTACCTTCAAGATGGTGGTGGCGATGGCGGCCATGGAAGAAGGCCTGGTCGACCCCGAGGATACGGTCTATTGCCGGGGTTTCATCGAAGTGTCCGGGCGCCGGTTCCATTGCTGGAAACGCGCGGGCCACGGGTCGGTGAACCTGAAGGATGCGATCAAGCAAAGCTGCGATGTGTACTTTTACGACACCGCCATGAAGATCGGCATCGACAAGATTTCCGCCATGGCCAAAAAGTTCGGCATCGGCGTCGCGCATGATCTGCCGATGTCGGCGGTGGCACGGGGGCTGGCCCCCAACAAGGCCTGGAAAGAGATCAACTATGGTAAGGACTGGCTGATCGGCGACACGGTGAATGCAGGGATCGGTCAGGGATACGTTCTTGCCTCGCCGCTGCAACTGGCGGTGATGTCCGCGCGCCTTGCCACCGGGCGCAGCGTTACGCCGCGTCTGATCCGCACCATCGACGGGGTCGAACAACCAAGCGGTGCCGGTGAGAAAATGGACGTGAACGAAAACAACCTGCGCCGGGTCCGCGAGGCCATGTTCGCGGTCAGCAACGACCGGCGCGGCACCGCCTATCGCAGCCGCATCATCGACGACACCATGCGCATGGCCGGCAAGACCGGCACCGCGCAGGTGCGCAGCATTTCCATGGCCGAACGCAATTCGGGCGTGATCAACGAGGCCCTGATGGAGTGGGAACAGCGCGACCATGCCCTGTTCGTCAGCTTTGCCCCCTACGACAACCCCAAATTTGCCGTGTCGGTAGTGGTCGAACACGGCGGCGGTGGGTCCAAGGCGGCGGCCCCGGTGGCACGCGACATCCTGCTTCAGGCCCTGTTCAACGGCACCCCCCCGCTGGGCGCTTACCCGGTTGGGGATCGCAAACGCATCGAGGCGCAACAGGAACGCCTGCAACGTGAACGCCTGCGTGGGAATACCAACGAAAGCGACCGCGCATGAGCTATCTGGAATATTCAGTCAAATCCGCCCCCACCGGCCTGCGCAAGATACTGTATCTCAACTGGGCGCTGACCCTGTTGCTGATCGCGGTGGCGGGGATCGGGTTCCTGATGCTGTATTCGGTGGAGGGCGG
>NVQY01000063.1 GCA_002400675.1 Paracoccaceae bacterium
AACCTCGCGCATACCCGTGGCAATGCCAGTTTCGGCCTCAAGACCCACGTATAGATCGGCGGTGTATTTCGCCAGTTTGGTCATGGTGGAACTGGCCCGCAACTGGCCGATCAGCCCGGCGGCGTGCCAAGTGGTGCCGCTGGTCAGTTGCTTGCGTTCCAGCAGAACCACGTCCTTCCAGCCGAGTTTCGTCAGGTGATAGGCCACCGAACAACCGATCACACCGCCGCCGATGATGACCACGCGCGCATTTTGAGGAAGGTTTTTCATAGTATCACCCATTGGATATTGCAAAGAGGCCCGTTTGGGCGGATGAGCAGGCGTCAGGCCCGTATTCGTTCATTGTCCGGATCCCAAAGCGGTTGATCCTCTTGCACCACCGCGCGCATTTTTTCGCCATATATCTCGACCTCGATCTCGGTTCCCGGCACCGCCAGATCTGCGCGTAGCATGCCTAGCGAGATCGACGCATCGACCCGATATCCCCAGTCGCCCGAGGTGGTTTCGCCGACGATCTGACCCTCGTGCCAAAGCGTTGACATATAGGGCGCGTCCGCCGTGTCCGCATCGACGACCAAAGTGACAAAGCGTTTGGCACTACCTTGCTGCTTTTCCTTTGTTAGGGCCTCTTTTCCTGGGAAATCCTGAGGTTTTTCCAGCCTCACAAACCGCTCCAACCCGCCCTCGAACAAGGTGTAATCGGTCGAAAGATCGCCTTTCCATGTGCGATAGCCTTTTTCGATCCGCAGGGAATTCAACGCGTACATGCCAAACGGTTTGGCCCCCGCTTTCAGCACCGCGTCATAGATCACCGGCATATGTTCGACCAGCGCGTGCACCTCCCAACCCAACTCGCCGGCAAATGACACCCGGATCAGCCAGACGGGTTGCCCGGCGACGACGGCGGATTGATGGCTTAACCACGGGGAGGACAGGTCGGCGTCAGTCAGCCCGGCAAGCAAATCGCGCGATTTAGGGCCTGTTATGATCAAGGTATCGCGGGTGATGGTGAAATCCTCGACCTTCACAGAATCCGGCAACGCGGCGCGTAGAAAGTCGCGGTCATGCCATTGCGCCGTGGCGGCGGTGATCAGCAACAGGATATCTTCGGCCATGCGCACACAGGACATTTCCGTCAGGATACGCCCGCGACTATCGGCAAAGTACAGCAGGTTCATGCGCCCCACCTTGGGCAAGGCCCCGGTGCACAGCCCCCGCAAGGCCTCTGCCGCGCCGTCGCCGGTGATCATCAGTCGGGAAAACCCCGGCAGGTCCAGAACGCCAACGCCATCGCGCACCGCCTCGCATTCCTCGCGGATACGTTGTTGCCACGGGCCGGCGCGGTCCCATGTGTGGGTGCTTTCCACGCTCAGGTCATCGCCGGGATGCGCGAACCAGTTGGCGCGTTCCCACCCTGCATAAGCGCCCATGACCCCACCCAGTGCTTTGACCCTTTCGTGTATCGGAGACAGCTTTTTGTCGCGACCGGCGGGCCATTCATGCCGGGGAAAGTGCATGGCGTATTCATGGCCGTAGATCTCCAACCCCTTGGCCACGCAATAGTCGTCGTCGGTGTAATCTGTGAACCTGCGCGGGTCACATGACCACATATCCCACTCGGTCTCGCCTTCGGTGATCCATTCGGCCAGAACCTTGCCCGCGCCCCCGGCCTGCGCGATGCCAAAGGTGAATACGCAGGCCTCGAACGCATTGGGAACGCCGGGCATAGGACCTAACAAGGGGTTTCCGTCGGGCGTATAGGGGATGGGACCGTTGATCACCTTGTTAATGCCAACCTGCCCAAGGATCGGCACACGGGCCACGGCGTCTTCGATGTAATGTTCGAGCCGTTCCAGATCGTCGGGGTAGAGTTGAAAGCTGAAATCCTCGGGCATCGGGTCACTAGGGTCGATCCAATGGGCGCGGCAGTTGGCCTCATACGGCCCAAGGTTCAACCCGTTCTTTTCCTGCCGCAGGTAATAGGACGCATCGACGTCGCGCAAAAGTGGCAGTTTCGCGCCCTGTGCTGCGCTCCACTCTGCCAGTTCGGGGATTTCATCGGTCAGCATGTACTGATGGCTCATCACCATCATTGGCACCGGACGCCCTCCGTGGGGCAGAAACCATTCACCCACCCGTTTGGCATAATACCCGGCGGCGTTGACCACGAATTCACAGCGGATATCGCCCTTGTCGGTGTGCACCACCCATTCGCCGTTCTCGCGTGAAACACCCGTCGCGGGGCAGAACCGTTCGATCCGGGCGCCTAGGTCACGCGCGCCTTTGGCCAGCGCCTGAGTCAGCTGCGCAGGGTCAATATCTCCATCATTAGGGTCGAATAATGCGCCTTTCAATCCGCGGGGTTCAAGGAACGGATAGCGGGTTTTGATCTCGTCCAGCGACAGGATGTCGATCTCCATGCCCTGATAGCGGCCCATGCCCTTGGCGCGGGCGAATTCCTGCATACGCGCGTCCGAATGGGCCAGCCGGACCGACCCGGTGACGTGGTAGTTCATCGGGTAATCCACCCTCTTACCAAGGTCGCGGTAGAGGTCGGCGGAATAGCGCTGCATGTTCATCAGCGACCACGAGGTGGAAAAGGTCGGGACGTTGCCGGCGGCGTGCCATGTGCTGCCTGCTGTCAATTCGTTCTTTTCCAGCAGGACGCAATCGGTCCATCCGGCAAGGGCAAGGTGGTAGAGGCTTGAGGCACCGACGACACCGCCACCGATGACGACGACGCGGGCGGTTGTTGGGAAATCGGACATGGGGGTATCCCTTTGTTAGTTGATTGCCAGACGGGCGGCGAGACCGCCAAAGATTACGGCCGAGATCTTTTTCATCGCCCCCGCGCTTTTGCGCACCCGTTCGGCGGCAAGACCGGCAAACATGCCATAAGCGCCGTCCGTCAGGATGCCGCCGATGCCAAGGATGGCCCCAAGGATGACGATCTGATGCCAGACCGGGCCGATAGAGGGGTTGGTGAATTGCGGCAGAAAGGCGAGGATGAACAGGATTACCTTGGGGTTCATGATGTTGGTCAGAAACCCCCGCCGGAACGCGCGCCAAACCTGTGCACGGCCCTTGCGCGCTTCCAGGTCCGGATCAGCCGTCCAACTGGCATAGGCCAGATACGCCAGATACGCCGCACCGGCATAACGCACCCCGTCCAGCATTGCCGGTGACGTTGCAACCAGCACAGCCAGCCCGGCAGCCGCCGCAGCAACATGGAACATGACACCCAGCGAAATACCGGCAGCCGCAGCCAGTCCCGCACGCGGCCCACCGGCCACACCACTGGCGATGGTGAACATCATGTCGGCACCGGGCGTCAGATAAAGAAGAAAGGAGGCGCCGATGAAGGTGGCGATGGTCCATGGCTCCATGGCGAACAGGGTGCCAAGCATTACAATAACTCCGATTGCGGCGCGGGGCTGGTCCCCAGCAATACGCCATAGATGATGAAACAAGTGGCCATGATCCTGCGCACCCACACGTTGAACACCGCCCCAAGGGCTGCGCGCCCCATGATCGCCCCCAGCGCGGTAAAGCCAGTATAGGATAGCGTGGTTATGATCAGGGCGGTGGGCATGATGACTGCCATTTGATCCCAGATCGGCACACCGGGCTGAACAAACTGGGAAAACGCGGCAAGGTAACCCGCGACGCTTTTGGGATTGATCGCAGCGATGGCCAGCGCGTGCAGATAGACATGGCGGGCGGGCCGCTTGTCCGCCCTGACGGGCCTCCGCGCAGTTAACCAGCCGCGAATGCCGAGATAGATCAGAAACCCCGCGCCGGTCAGCTTGGCGATAGCAAAGGCAGTTGGCGAGGCGGCGATCAGGGCGGTGATGCCCAACGCCGACAAGATCAGAAATGTGGTGGCTTGGGTCAGGATCGCCAGCACGCCGATCATCGCGCGGACAAAACCAAGGTTCATGCCGTTCGATATGCAGTTCACCGCATTCGGCCCCGGTGTGGTGACAAACACCACCCAGAACAGGGCAAATATGCTCCAGCCTTCAAAGCTCATCGGGCTAATACACCGGCGGGGCGATCACCCAGATCGCCACTGCTGGTTCGTCATATGGGTTGGCCCAGCGGTGCGGCTCTCCGCGGATGCGAAAGCTGTCACCGGGGCGGATGATAAAGTCATGCGCGCCAATCTGCATGTTAAGCCGCCCTGACAGGAGATACCCCAGTTCCTGCGTTGGCCGGATCACGGTGCGGTCAATCTGGCTGTGTGGTTCAAAGGTGGAATGCACCACCTCGAAATCATCCGTCAGGTCCGGCGAAAGAAGTTCTTCGATCAGCCCGGCGGCGCGGGTGCCAATCGGGCGGCGCGCGCCGTGACGGACAATATACCCGGCCTCATTCGCCGGGGCAGGGGCGTGGGCGAATAGCAAAGAGATCGGCACGTCCAGTTCCGCCGCAATCAACCGCAGATCATTGACGGACGGGTCAGACAGGTCGCGTTCAACCTGACTAAGCCAACCAACCGACCGCTCCAACCGCGCCGCCAGAGTATGCAGCGTCAGCCCTCGCGCCTTGCGCAAAGCCCGCAAATCCGCGCCCAGCGTTAATGATTGAGGGTGGTGGTGTTTCACATCCGCGTCCCATGAAAATACTACGTTGAATTTCATTATGTAGCGAGTCGATGAAAGTTCCAAGCATTATTTCACCAAACGGATTAACTTTGCCGGGCAAAGACCCCGGACAATATTTCTGCCAACGCTTCGGCGTCATTTTGACGGAACGCGTCCGGTTGATCGCTGTCTATGTCGAACACGGCGATCAGGTCGCCTGCGTTGTTCCAGACCGGCAACACCAATTCTGCGCGCGTCGAAGAGGCACAGGCGATATGCCCGCTGAACGACTCGACATCCGCCACCAACTGCGCCTGACCTGTGCGGGCGGCGGCCCCGCAGACGCCGCGATCAAAGGGGATTGTCAGGCATCCATGGCCGCCCTGATACGGCCCGATCTTAAGCAGTCCGGGTTCGACCACACGGTAAAACCCGGTCCAGTCGAACCGGTCGTCCGCGTGGTGCACCTCGCACGCTATCGTCGCCATCAGGGCAACCACGTCGGATTCTCCGGCGGTCAGCGCGGTGATGGTTTTGGTCAAGCTGGCGTAATCTGCGTTCATTTCCAAACTTTCGGGCAAATCGGCTTTGAAAACCGAATGGTAAGAATTCCCGACTAACGTGGCCTTGAAATTCTTTCGTCAAGGAACCTGCAATGAGTCTGACAAGTACCGTAAGCGGTAATGCCCAAATTGTAACCGTGAATGCCGACCGGATTGATGCCGCGATCGCCATCCAGTTCAAAGAAGATATGCGGATGGAAACCGAAGAGGGCCCGGATCGCGTCATTCTCGACCTGTCGTCGGTCGCCTTCATCGATTCCAGTGGTCTGGGTGCGATTGTCGCCGCGATGAAACAACTGGACGACCATCGCCGGCTGGATCTGGCCGGGCTGACGCCGATGGTGGAAAAAGTGTTCCGCCTGACCCGCATGGACACGGTTTTCAAACTGTTTGCGTCGCTGGACGATGCCAAAGCCGCAGTTTCAGGGTAACAGCAAAAGGCAGCGGACAGTTTACATGACCGGCAAGCGGTACAAATTCAAAATGGCATTTCGCGCCACCGAGATGGAGGCGCGCGAAGCGATTGCTGCAATCTCTGAAAGGTTGCGGGCTACAAACCTGACCCGCGATCAGGCGGACGGGGTCGAAATCGCTTTGGCAGAGGCGATCAACAATGTGGTTGAACACGCTTATGCTGATTCGGAACCCGGTTTGGTGCGTATATTGTGCAGTCTCCGGCGCGCGCACCTGGATATCAGGATATGCGACACGGGAACGCCGTTGCCGGAAAACCGACTGCCACCGGGACTTGCCGCTGATGTCAGCGTCGCGCGTGCAGATTTGCCCGAAGGTGGGTTCGGCTGGTTCCTGATCCGCGAGCTGACCAGTGATATCCGCTATGACCGCTGCGGCCTGATCAACCACCTGTCCCTGCGGTTCGACCTGATTGACGAAGATGGTTAAGCCCTGGATAGTGCAGGGCCGGTGCCATGAAATCGCCTCTTTCCCTACAAACTGATGCCAGAAATGAACGTCATACAGTACGAGTAGCTGCATATAGCTTCCCTCGGTGCCGCGTGTAATAGCCCCCACCCAGTGCGCGGCACCGAGGACCTTCTTTTCCAGACAATTCAAAATGCGCACATTGGCAATCCTGCCAATGGCTCCTAGAAACCGCTTGTTGAACAGCAAGGGACGGGAAAAATGCGCGATTTTCAGATGCCGGGGCGATCCGAGGTTTTGTCCGGCAACGGAATGTGCGCCACATCGCACCCTTTGGCCGCGCAAGTCGCGATTGATATCTTGAAACAGGGCGGAAACGCCATGGACGCGGCGATTGCCGGTGCGGTTTTGTTGGGTATTTGCGAGCCCCAAATGACCGGAATCGGCGGCGATTGTTTTGTGCTTTATTCCGCCCCCGGCAGCGATTCGGTGCAGGCGTTGAACGGGTCCGGGCGCGCCCCCGCCGGGGCAGATGCCGCGCGGCTGCGGGATGCCGGCGAAAAAACCGTACCTTTACGCAGTGCCGATTCGGTCACCATCCCCACCGCGATAGACGCGTTTTGCCACCTGTCCGAAACCGTGGGAAAACTGGGGTTGGCCGACATTCTGGCCCCGGCAATCCATTACGCCGAAGCCGGCGTTCCGGTGGCCGCGCGCGTCGCATTTGATTGGGCGAAAAAGGCCGACACGCTGCAAGGTTCCGCGCGCAAAGCGTATCTTATCAATGATAAGCCCCTGCAAACGGGTCAGATTTTCCGCGCACCGGGGCAGGCCGAAGTGTTGCGCCGTCTAGCCAAGGATGGGCGCGACGCCTTTTATACCGGCGAAGTGGCCGACGATGTGATTGCCGCCCTGTCGCAGTATGGCGGTGTGCACACGCAACAGGATTTTGCCGCGGCGAAATGTTTTGCCACGACCCCGGTCAGCGGCGACTACAACGGCGTCGAACTGGTCGAACATCCGCCCAACGGGCAGGGGGCCACCGCGATATTGTTGCTGAACATCCTGTCGCATTTCGACATCGTCGGGATGGACCCCCTCGGCGCGCAGCGGGTCCACATCGAGGCCGAAGCGGCCAAGCTGGCCTATGACGCCCGCAAACGATTCATCGCCGACCCCGATCACACCACGCGGTTGAACCACATGTTGGCCCCTGAAACTGCCGCGAAACTGGCCGCTTTGATTGACCCGGTCCGCGCCATGTCGGCTTTGGTTCCGGCGGCGGGATCGGTGCACAAGGACACGGTTTACATCACCGTTGTTGATCGCGACAGAATGGCCGTGTCACTGATTTACTCGATATTTCATGGGTTTGGGTCGGGGATTGCCTCGGAAAAGTTTGGCATATTGCTGCAAAACCGTGGGGCCGGGTTCACGCTGGAACAGGGGCACCCTAATGAGTTGGCCGGGGGCAAGCGGCCCATGCACACGATCATTCCCGGCATGCTGCGCGAACAGGGGCGGGTGGTTATGCCGTTTGGCGTCATGGGCGGGGCCTATCAGCCGGTTGGTCACGCGCGATTTGTGTCAAATTTGCGGGATTTCGGAATCGGGATGCAGGCGTCAATGGACATGCCGCGCGCGTTTTCAGATCGGGGCACGCTGGTAATTGAACGCGGATACCCCGCGCATGTCCGGCAGGAACTGGCCGATCTGGGGCACAAAGTTGTCATCCCCGAGGTCGCCCTTGGTGGCGCACAGGCGATCAGGATCGGCGCAGATGGTGTTCTGGAAGGGGCAAGTGATTCGCGAAAGGACGGTTGCGCGCTGGGTTACTGAGGGTCAGTTCAGTTGGAATTGCAGCGGATAGGTGCCATCCTCGAACGGGCCGAACATGTCGGGGATGTCCGGGTGATCCACCGGTTCGCCGGAATAATCGGCCACCAGATTTTGCTCGGAAACATAGGCGACATAATAGCTTTGGTCATTTTCCGCCAAAAGATGGTAAAATGGCTGTTCCTTGACCGGGCGGCTGTCCTCGGGGATGGCCTGATACCATTCCTCTGAGTTGGAAAAATTGGGGTCCACGTCAAACACCACGCCACGAAACGGATGTTTCTTGTGGCGGACAACCTGTCCCAAGTGATATTTCGCACGCATATTCAACATTACTAGCAGCCCCTACATTCGGCTTTTACTATCTTCGGGGTCCGATTGTCCAATGATTGAGGCGATTTTTGCGGAAACAGACTGTGAACCTGATTATTACAGTCGTATTTTGGTCCTAATGCCCGGAAAACGGCGAGTTTGTGCACATTTTACCGTTTGCGCCGCCGGGGGGCACATCATGACGCGATTATGATTTCATCAACGACGCAGTTGCGCTAAAATGAATGCAAAAAGGCATGAGGCAGATGAAAAAGACCCTGAGCATGACGCTGTTGGCTGTGGTGCTGGCATCGTGTGGTAGTGGCTATAAGGCCCCGCCGCGAAATCTGGACAATGCGTGCAGCATTGCCGATGAGCGTCCCAAATACATGAAAGCGTTCAAGGCGACCGAGCGCAAATGGGGCGTGCCGGTCTCTGTGCAGATGGCGATCATCTATCAGGAAAGCAAATATCGCGGCAATGCGCGCACGCCTTATCGTTTTGTTCTTGGCGTCATTCCCATGGGGCGCCAAAGCAGCGCGTTTGGCTATTCGCAGGCGCTGGACGGGACCTGGGACGAATATCGCAATGCCACCGGGCGAAGAGGTGCCAAAAGGGATCGGATCAAAGATGCCAGCGACTTTGTCGGATGGTACGCAAACGGCAGCCGCAAAAAGAACGGTATCGCGCTGGATGATGCCCGCAATCAGTATCTGGCCTACCATCAGGGCAACGCGGGATACGCCCGTGGCAGCTATAAGAACAAGCCCTGGTTGGTAAAGGTCGCGTCGAACGTCGATGCAAGGGCAAAGATGTATGACGGTCAGCTAAGAACCTGCCGCAAGTTCAAGTATTAGGGTCAAACCCATCCGGCCGGTAATGACGCATTACCGGTCGTTGGCCCCGGCCCCCGGTTCGATGCTGAACAGCAGTTTGCTTAGGTGTCCGCCGGTTTCCAGACCATCCAGTTCAACCGCAGTCTGCCCGCCGCTTCCGTCATAGATCACCCATTGCCGCAGCTCGACCGGGTCTTGGGTGAACATCAGGTCAATACTGCCGTATTCCGGTTTTTCCGGGTCCTGCGCGGTGACAATGGTCATGGTGCCGTCAAACCGGTGGTCAACAACCATGTCAGCCCCGTCCAGATCGACATCCTTGGCCAGAAGGATCGACAAGGGCGTGCGTTTCAGCGGATAGGATTCCGGCGGCTGGTTGGATTTCGGATCATATATCATGACCGAGCCATTGCCGGCGATTACCAGCGTGGTTTCCGGCGGGTCATATTCGAATCGCATCCGACCCGGGCGATACAGATACACCGTTCCGGTCGAGGTACTGCCGTCATCGTTATACTGGGTGAACGTGCTTTGGGCGGTGGTCAGGTTATTGAAATAGTCGGATATTGCCGCAAGCGGCAGAATTTCCTCGGCCCGGCCCGCAGAAGCGGACAGGGCAAGGGTGATGGCAAGGATCAGCTGTTTCATAAGCTATAGATAGTCAGTCACGGCGCGATTGAAACCCTTGGATCACTGTTGTTCCGGCACCAGAATCTCGCGCTTGCCGACGTGGTTTGCCGGGGATACCAGACCCTGATCCTCCATCTGTTCGACCAGACGCGCGGCCTTGTTGTACCCGATGGCCAGCTTGCGCTGGATGTAGGAGGTTGAGCATTTGCGGTCCTTGATCACGATCTGTACGGCGGTGTCATACAGCGCATTTTCGCTGTCGGTGTTGCCACCCAGACCCAGCACCAGATCAATGTCGCTTTCGCGATCGGAATCCGGCCCGTCCAGAACCGTGCCGACATAATCCGGCGGTCCGTAAGCCTTAAGGTGGTTGACCACCTCTTCGACTTCTTCATCCGACACAAACGGGCCATGGCACCGGGTGATCTTGGCCCCGCCAGCCATATAAAGCATGTCCCCCATGCCCAAAAGCTGTTCGGCACCCATTTCCCCAAGGATCGTCCGGCTGTCGATTTTCGAGGTAACCTGAAACGAAATCCGGGTGGGAAAGTTGGCCTTGATGGTGCCGGTGATCACGTCTACCGACGGGCGTTGCGTGGCCATGATCAGGTGAATACCCGAGGCCCGCGCCATCTGTGCGAGGCGCTGAATGCAGGCCTCGATCTCTTTGCCGGCGACCATCATCAGGTCGGCCATTTCGTCAACGATGACGACGATATAGGGCAGGGCCTCGGGGGCGAACTCTTCGGTCTCGAATACCGGATCGCCGGTTTCGTCGTCAAAGCCGGTCTGAACCGTGCGGCTGAACATGTCGTTTTTGGCCAGCGCCTCTTTTACGCGACCGTTATAGCCTTCGATGTTGCGCACGCCCATTTTAGACATCTTGCGATAGCGGTCTTCCATCTCGCCGACGGTCCATTTCAGGGCAACAACCGCCTTTTTCGGGTCGGTCACAACTGGCGACAGAAGGTGGGGAATGCCGTCATAAACCGATAGTTCCAGCATCTTGGGGTCGATCATGATCAACCGGCATTCCGCCGGGGTCAGTTTGTAAAGCAGCGACAGGATCATGGTATTGATCGCCACGGATTTACCCGACCCGGTGGTGCCTGCAATCAACAGGTGAGGCATCTTGGCAAGGTTCGCCACCATCGGATCGCCGCCGATGTCCTTACCCAACGCCAGCGGCAACTGCATGTTACTGTCGCCAAAATCGCGCGCGGCCAGAACTTCGCGCAGCACGCACATTTCGCGGTTCACATTGGGCAGTTCGATGCCGATCACCGACCGGCCCGGCACGGTGGACACCCGTGCCGACAGGGCGGCCATGGACCGCGCAATGTCATCTGCCAGACCGATTACCCGGCTGGCCTTAAGGCCCGGTGCCGGTTCAAGTTCGTACATGGTGACGACGGGTCCGGGGCGCACGCTGACGATTTCGCCCTTGACGCCATAGTCGTCCAGAACGCTTTCCAGCATCCGCGCGTTTTCTTCCAGCGCCTCATCGCTCAGGTGGTGGCGTTTGATGTCCATGGGGTTGGACAACAGGCTAAGGGGCGGCAGTTCAAAGGCGGGTGTGGTGTCTTCAAAGGCAAGCGCCGGTTGCGCTTCGGCTTTGGCACGGCGCGAGGGGGCAGGGGGTTTGCGCACCGGGTTCTGCACAACTTTGCGCGGTTCGGAAACCGGCACCTGCATGGGGGGTTGTTGCTGCGGGACCACCGGCGCGGGGGTCGCCGTGTAAGGTGTTGCAGTCAATGGTGGTTCCGGCGGCAGGTCCAGATGCGGTGTCGTGTCCAGCACCAGTGCATCCGGCCCGCGCCCACGTCCATTGGTCAAAGGGCGTTCCGGGTCAATCGCCGGCGGAGGGGCTGCGGCAGAGGCCCGCATACGCACCGCATCGGCGATCTTGGCGCGAATACGATCCTCGCCCGGCATCGAATCGGGCGCGTTGGCCAGATCGGCGGTTAGCGCCGGTTCGATCAGTTCGGGTTCCGGCATGACATCCGGGCGACGTATCAGCGACGGCATGCGCGACAACAGACTGGGACGTTCGGGCGCTGGGCGGGGTGGGGCCGTCAGCGGGGCTTCGGCCACCAGTTCCGGAACGATCCCGGCATCAATTTCCGCCTGCGCGGCGAGGGCGGCGAGCCTTGCAGCTTCTTTGCGCTCGGCGCGTTTTTCCTGTCCGGCCCGCGCTGCATCGGCAGCCTTGGCGGCACTTTTGCCCAGCATATTCATA
>NVQY01000064.1 GCA_002400675.1 Paracoccaceae bacterium
TTCTGTCCAGAATGATACAGGTTGCGGGCAAAGGCGGGTGATGTTTCCGGCTCGGCTTCCCGCCCGATGTAGCTGACCAGCTGCGCGAAAGTCGGCGCTTTGCGCGACATGGATTTAATGATCATGGACGCGGTCCGGGCGCACCGTGATCGAAATACCGTCGTCAAACTTGGCCACCACCGCTTCCAGCGCTTCAAATTGCTGTAGCGCTTCGGTGCCAATTTGGTCTTGGTCCGGGGCCGCCTGCGCCCCCTGCTTGCGGGCCCGAATATGCCCCAGCCGGGCCAGTTGGTTGAGGTTGTTGCCAATCCGGCGCAACTCGGCGATCAGTTGCCGTTGCTGGTCCGCGATTTCTTCGGTGGCCAGCACCGTTCCAGCGCGATAGGCGCAGGCCTCGGCCCAAATCTGGCCCCAGACGGATCGACCAGCTTCCTCAGCTCGGTCTTTTGTGGCCCGGTATTCCTCAGGCGTCAGAGAGCCAAACACGCGCTTCACGCGCTTGGCGTAACCCTGCCAGTACTGACGACGGTACGCTGCCCGATCAGCCTCCTTGGCCTTCTCGCGTTCGCGCATTTCTGGTGACGACAGGTGCAACCCCTGCACCAACGCCCGCCCAATATCGCCCATTTTTTCTTGCATCGTGTACCACCAAGATTACCAAGAATCGGTTCCTCGGCAAACTTTGTGCAAACTGGGGGACGGGGGGAGGGACGGAGGTTCGTCTCCGGATAGGCTGACTCTGAAAGCAAATGCTTCATATAGCAACATTGCCAATCGACAGCAGCCAACAGTTACTCTCTACAATGCTATGCACGGCGTCACAGGGACAGAAAAATGGGCTCTCGTTTCACACTGAGTCTCTACAGCGTGGAGCCAACATCCCCTACATATGGTAGTGTGCACAATATGTTTTGTTTTTGTTCTCTCTCTCACGTATCATGCAGAATAGACATCAACCTATGATTCACCACTGGATTCTTCAATGAACAGCGAACAAATTAACAAGCGTGTGACCGTAGTAGACAAGCCGTCTGATACAGATGAGTTTGAAGGGAAAGGCCACCTCCGAACGGCGCGCCAACTCGCAAATACTATTTGCGAATTTTGTGATGAGGATCGATCAATCGGCTTGGAAGGCGATTGGGGGTCTGGGAAGTCGACCGTGGTACTTTTGGCCGCGAAAGAACTAAATACTACCAATAAGGATATTTTCCACTTCTTTACATTCGATTTATGGAGCAACCAAACAAGTCCATTTAGACGAACATTTCTTGAAAAGCTTATTGAATGGGGACGCAGTGAGTTCCAAATGGAGAGTTCGACTACAGAAAAATTGGACAAACTTCGTGATCAAGTGCGTGATAAGACCCGTGTTACGAAAACCAAATCATTCCGCCAGTTAGATTGGTTTGGTATTCTATTTATTCTAATCGCGCCACTCCTCCCCCTTGCATTTGCATGGCTCACTCCATTCTCAATTAATCCGTCAAGTGGAAATCCTATTGAATTTCCTCTACTGGGCTTCACATTTCCGGCCTGGGGGCTAAGTATAATTGTTGTACTGATAGTATATGGGGCGTTCTTTTTTCGCGCATATCGTATGTCAAAGAAGTACGAGACTTCTTTTAGTGAGGCACTTTCCAGGTCAGCCTCCATTTTCGCAAAGCAGCAAGAGGATGAAACGACAACTCAGAATATTAGAGAAGAGGATCCCAACGAATATGAGTTTGAAAATGTGTGCCGAAACGTGTTTGAGGCATTGCAAACCAGTGGAAAGCGGGTTGTCGTCGTTTTTGACAATATCGACCGCTTACCCAAGGATTGCATTCCAAATGCATGGGCCGACATTCGCGCCGTTTTTGCAGGAGATCCATCGTCCCCAAACAAGAATAAGAGAGCCTGTACAGCAATTGTTCCTTATGATCGGGGGCACATTTTTTCTGCTCTGAATACTGAAGAAGGACAAAAATTCCCGCAAGAGGACATTTTTCGGAAAACCTTTGATGCAATTTTCAGAGTCTCCCCCCCGGTCGCTTCAAACGTTTCTGAGTTATTCACAGCAACACTAAGGCGCGGGCTGCCGTCATTCTCTGACAAGCAGGCAATTTATAATGTTTCAAAAATTTTTGAAAAGTCGTCGCAAAAGCAAAGTAGGCCAGTTACTCCCCGTCAAATTATTACCTTTGTTAACGAGGTTACCAGTCTTTTCAGCCAGTGGGATGGTACATTTCCGCTCGAATCATTTGCCGTTTATCAGGCTTTCCGAGATCAAATTGAAGAGAATCCACGCAAACTTCAGTCTTCTGAGATGATCCCAGACTCGTACCGATTGGTATGCAGTGATAGCAACCTTTACCGAAACTTAGCGGCGATTGCTTACAATGTAGAACCGGATCTAGCCTATCAAGTTTTACTACAATCACCAATTGAGGCGGCAATATCCGAACAGTCATCAGATGAACTTCTGAGACTTTCCARATCACATGGGTTTAGGCAAATTCTGATAGACACCATTGAAAGTCAGTCCACTACCTGGGCAGAAGATGGACCAGCTCACTACTCACGAATTGTGCAAAATGTGAACAGCCTAGAAATGGCGGACCACGATGACCAACATGTCCGTACTCTGCTGCTGGTAGGGATCAAAAACATTCCCCCAATAAAGTYGAAGAAGCCTGAGGATGCCGTGTGCTTACAGTCTATTATCGAGTATTGTCAGGAYGACCAGAAGGAAGGCGTAGCACTTCAGCTAGCGAATTGGCTCTCGACGTGCTTTAACGCTAAGGATGCGACATTCGAGGATGGGCGGACGTGGATTAAATCTCTCGGTCGTGTGACTAACGATGAGGAGAACGAGAAAACCACCCTGACTACGTTCGTAGTAAAGAATTGCGACTTTCTGAGGAATGTAAATTTTGCTCTCGGTGTGGCGTACGACTGCGACCAAATTGGTGTTTCATTCAGGGACTTTAACCACTGGCTAACTTCCAGCGCCGTTGTGGAGCCACTAAAAGAACTGTCAAAAGATGATCCTGATCTTTTTCTCTACGTGTTTCGCGAAATTCGACATGCCGATTTTCTCACATCCGCAGATCTCACTCAACTGTTGGAGGCCCAAAGTGAAGTGCTCACATCAACTATTCACAACGATACCGACAGTGATTTTGCGCAGTTAGCTGAAAATTTCATCRAAACTTATGGAGCGTTTAGCAATACCAAGAGCGCGAGGGAAATATTAGCTGAATTGGTTGGTCACGGAACCCTTGCATGGCATGCGCATGAACTCAGGGATAAGAAAAATGGGGATCGCTCTTTGGGCGCGGCGATCTGGTTGACCATACAGCATCTGGGTACGGCAACCTTTGACATCGGACCGAACCAGCAGGTGCCAACATTCGGWAACTTCCTTCCTGCGCGTCAGTGGTTTTTCCAGAACTTAAAGCTTGAAGTGACGGTTCCCGAAGGAGCAGTTAACAGCATCGCCCAACACGTTATTGAGCAAAAACAGGTGCCCAATTGGATTGGSCACSCCGCTGATCAATCAGAATATCAGAATCTATTGCGCGACATTATAGGAAGAGTTGCTTCCGACAGGAACTTATATGGCCTGCCATTCGAAACCCTGGCAGAACACTATGACTTCATGAAAAATGTGTTTAGCAGCTCAATGGATGCTATGCWGAGTAACACCAGAGATATGGCTGATAAAGACCAAGGCCTGTTGGACCTTCCATTGGCACTCTACCAAGATACAGCCGAACGAAAAGAAAGTAGTTGGACTCAATTTCATGACTTGGTGGAAAGAGAGCTTAAAGATCTGCCAGATGAGAAATGGAGCGCTGCCCTCGCTTCTGGTGACCCGTTACTTGAAATTTTGGAAAACCAAACACAGAAGCGAAAGTTTAAATTGCCGGCAAATAGGTTTTCAGAGCCTTTCCAAAAGTATTTCCTTGAGCTTCTAGATGGAACTCAGAACACTACCGGCCCAGCAAATTTTTCTGAATTCCTGCTTGAGGCCATACCGCCTGCTACTAGGAAAGCTATTTCGAAATCAGTTTCAGACAGATTGCTGAGTACTACAGTTAGCAAAGAATCATTCAGAATGGCATATGGAAAATTCCCGAATTTGATTGCAAAGATATTTAGAAATTCATCCGACGAACAAAAGGTGGAGAAATTTGCCATTCCGGCGATCAGCGCATGTACCGATTCAGAAATTGAGTTTGCTGAAAAGCATGTGGCGGCCATAAAAAGTGCTGTTCGGAAAACCAATAGCGATCTACGGCTTCAGTTTACAGAGGTTTTAGAAAGTGCTCGTGAGGGCGAATTTCGGGATCGCATCGAATCTCTTGCTAAGAAAACTGGGTTGGACCTTCCGGAAGGTCCAAGTTTAAGTGCCGAAGGTCAAACAGAGAAGTGACGTTTCTTCCTGGCTTAATTGGTCCAGCCTGAACCAGCCAAACGCCACTTCGAGTGTTCTAGAATGTGGTAGCTGTTTCACTGCGGTAGTTCAGTTCCTTACCTTTTTGCTCGAAAAATTGAAAAATGATGTCTGTCTTGATATCCAAGTCCTCAACTTCGTATCGGTCGGTCGGCAGCCCAGTTCTGTCATCGTACAAGTAATCGTAAATGGATTGGTGAAAGCGTGCGCGGGTCGAGGGTTTGCTGAATAGATCCTGAACGTCCCGTATTTGCCGTTCGAGTTCCTTTAAGAGGCAAACAGCAACTGACTTTATCTTCTTGATCTCGGATTTTGTCAGGTTCGGGTTTAGTAGCATATCGTAAACGGCCAACTGTTCCTCGTTTTCAAGCCCTTCTTTGGTGTAGCGCTGCTCTTCTTCACTCATCTCGGCGGTCAGCCGCATAAGCGCTTCGAATGTGGCTTCAATAGTATTTTTATCTTTCTCCTTATTGTWGTCGCTTATGATTTCACCGAAACGCTCCTGAAAGTCAGTTCGGGTTGGGTTTTCCGCCAACATTTTTCGCAGCCGCTGTTCGATGACAACCTTCATGTCTTGTACATCGGAATGCTGGCTTTCACTCTTGGAAAATTCCTTACGCAATAGATCAAAATTAATCTTGGAAATATCAAAAACCCTATCATCTGATTTTGGGTCGATCTTGACATCAATCGCCTCACTGACAATGGAATTGAGTTTTTGGATGATCTCTGATGTATCTGCGTTGTCACGATCTTCTTGCAACGTTTTGTATATGAAATTGATGGCTTCGCCGTCAGCTCGGTAGGCATGCACACCTTTGAAAGTTAGGCAGGCCTTATACTTGCGGAAAACTGTTCGCGCGGAAATCTCAAACTTCTTGCGGGTTTCGTCATCTAGGTTAACTGCTTCTTTGGCGTCCAAAAGAGCTTTGTTTCGCGCAAACCCAGTCGAGGTCGTCAGTATACCCAAGTCAAATCCATTGTCAGACAACTGCAAGCGAACATAATTGATGGCTTCTTCCAGTTCAGCCAGCAACTCTTCTTCCGGATGTAGCGGATCTGTTTCGGGACCGCTCCCCTCCACAGTCGAACCATCGCCCGTATGCCCGGCGAATGTAGCTAGAGCCTTTCGCAAATTCTTCAGAATACCACAATAGTCGACGATCAGCCCATTGTTCTTGCCTTCCTTTACTCGGTTGGCGCGGGCAATAGCCTGCATCAGCGTGTGCGCTTGTAACGGTTTATCCAGATACAACGTTGAAAGCGATGGCACGTCAAAACCCGTCAGCCACATGGCACAAACGATCACCACTCGGAACGGATGATCCTCGCGCTTGAACGCAGCATCTACGTCCAAACGTTTGCCGTCTTCCAGTAGAAACCCATCCCGGATCAGCTTGCGGTGAGGCTTAATATCTAAGCCCCACTTGCGGAACTTGTCGACCTCGTTCTGCTCATCACTGATCACGACCTCGATCATTGTTTCTTTCATCCAAGCAATCTGGCGAATGCGTAACGCCTGATCCTGATCATCACGGGCGGCAGCCAACTCGGCCTCCAGCGCCGTAATACGGGCCTGCCATGTCTCTTGAATCAGTCCGTGCATCCTCACGGCGGTAATCTTGTCAATTGCCACGAACATCGCCTTACCAGTTTCCCAGTTGGTCGAATAATGCGTGGCGAAATCCTCGGCGATATGGCGTAGGCGCTTTTCTGCCGTGACGACATGGTATTCGCGTTTTAACTCCTTTTCGAGTTTTGCCGCCACGTCAGCATCCTCGATCTCTGCCTCGGCAATCGCCACCGCTAGTTTTTCGTTCAGTCCATCCGTCGTCAGTCCTAGTTTGTCGCCGCGAGCGTCGTAATAGAGTGCCAGGGTTGCGTTGTCATCGACCGCGCGCTGGAAGTCGTAGGTCGAAACATATCCACCAAACACCCGTTGAGTGATCTCGTCACTCGTGAACAGTGGCGTGCCGGTAAAACCGATGTAGCTGGCATTGGGCAATGCATCGCGCATGTTCATTGCCAGCGTACCGTATTGCGTTCGGTGCGCCTCATCCGTCATCACGATGATATTCTCGCGGGTGGAATACTCCTCGCCGGGTTTGATTTCTTGATTAAACTTCTGCACCAGTGAAAAGACGAACGCTTTTTGCTGCCCCAAAAGACCCTTCAACACCGCGCCACTCTCTGCCCGGCATGGGTCTCTTTCGTTGTTGACCAGCCCGACACCCGCGAAGGTCTTATAAATCTGGTTGTCTAGGTCCGTGCGATCGGTCAGCACCAAGAAGGTGAAATCGCCGCCCAGCTTGCGCCGCACCTTCTGCGCAAACAGCGCCATGGAATACGACTTACCCGCCCCTTGGGTGTGCCAGAACACCCCCAGCTTGCCCTCGCGTTTCTTACGATCAACCACCGCCTGTAAGGCCCGGTTCACGCCCAGATATTGATGGTTCCGCGCGACTATCTTGACCAGTTTTCCGGTGCTGTCATCAAACAGGATGAAGTTCTCAAACAAGTCCAGAAAGTTGGCGCGATTGCAGATGCCCTTAATCAGGGTTTCCATCTGCACCACGCCCTTGTCACCCTCGGCCAGTCGCTTCCAATCGCTGAAATGCTCGTACTGGGCCGAAAGCGAACCGACCTTGGCCTCCATCCCATTGCCCAGCACCACGAAGGCGTTGAAATGAAAAAGCTGCGGTATCGTGTCCTGGTAGTCTCTGAAATTGTCGTCATAGGCCCGGCGAAGCGATTTGTCGGGGCGTTTCAGCTCCACAAACATCAAGGGCAGGCCGTTGACGAAACCAATGATGTCAGGGCGGCGGCGGTGGCCACTGGGGCCGCTTATCCACATCTCACGCACGCACAGGAAATGGTTGTTGTCCGGGTTGGCATAATCGAAAACCCTCAACCGGGTCTTCTTGATTTCACCGTTCTTCTTGTAGCTGGCCAAAACCCCGTCACGGACCAGTTCGTATTTCTCATGATTGGTTTGAACGGTGGATTTGAAGGCCGATGCGTCGGTGATCTGACGCAGGGCGCTGGCATAGGCATCGTCTGGCAAGCCGGGGTTCAAGCGGATCAGGGCTTCGCCCAGATGGCGGGTCAGCACCACCTCACGGTCGGACTTACGCCCCAACGTACCTTCTGGTCCAAATGTCTCGGTATTGAACGCGAACACAGAGTCCCAACCGAGTTCATCTTGCAAATACTCGGCAAGGGTGGCTTGGGCCAAATTGTCTTCTGTATAATCGTTCATGTTGTTATATTTCTAATCTGCCATCCATCAGGCGGGGAAGTAAAAGGTCTCGGGCTTCTGCAAGACGCATATTGTGCTGCCTCAATGCTCGAACTTGAGCGTATTGGTTATCCAATACTGATTGAAAATCATCGAGAATATGCGCAGGTGGCAGTGCTATAGAAACGTCAGACAGTGCTGATCGCCGAATGTGCTTCATTGTAGCTCCAACCGATTGGTTCATAAATTTTGGCATCGATTCCCGTATCGCAATCAAAATGAACGCTGCGCTTGATCTACCGGTCGGTGTCACCTTGAAGAGGTGTTGATTCAAGTAGGCTTGGCCACAAACCCAAAAATCAACAGCTAGCGTCCCAGACCAAGAAAAAATCAAGTCACCCGTTTCCAGAAGGTACTTTTCCGGCACTTCCTGTCCTTCGTACCGTGGCGTCTTGCTTAAGGTTCCGCCTTTCAGTTCTGGTATTTTGACAATTGGCAACCCATGCTCGCCTAAGTGACGCGGCTTGAATGCGAAGCCGTTTAGGTATTCCGCAAGCTGTGAGAACGGAGCCAGTTCCCACCCCTCCGGTACACCATCCACAATCTTGACATGCGCGTGGCCAGGAAAGCGAAAATGGATGAACCATTCACGATACAATAGCCGCGCCGCCTCCTCCAATAACGCAATCCGCCGCCGATTGTTCTCGATCAGGCCGTCGTAAGTGGAAAGAACGGAGACAATTCGTTTTTGCTCATTTACCGAAGGTAGTGAAACGTTTACTCGATAGATTCGTTCAGGAGCGGTATGCCGAACTTTTGTACCTGTCGCACTTCCGTTAATCTGCCCACGAACACCGCGCGTATTGAACAGATAATAGAGGAATTTTTCATCAACTTTTGTGTGGTCGACTTCCTGTAAAAGTCCGATCCGCTGATTATGCAGATATCGTCCGTCTTCCGGAACAACCGCAGAGCTTCCAAGCAGCCCGGGCCCCTGTTCTGTCATTGCAATGATAACATTACCTTCACTCAATAAATAATCTTCGGGAAATTCGCCACTGTAGGAGCGGTCTTTGCCTAATCGAGACCGAAAACCTCCAGCCTCAAAGAAATTTCCCGGGGTCAGGACAACGTAAGGTCCTTCATCCTCAAAAAATACACTTTTGAATGCAAAACCGTGCTTAACWCGTAATACGTCGCCAAGCGTGCATTCGTTCCAGATCATACGATCAACTCATTAAAGTTCTTCGAAATCTTCGCCGCCAGTTCCGCCGCTTCAGCATTCAAGCCTTCAATCTCAAGGTGAATGTCGCGCAGGGTCTCTTCAAAATCAAAATCCTCGTCCTCAACTTCCGGAGCGACACCAACGTAGCGGCCCGGTGTCAGGCTCCAGTCATTGGCTTTCAGCTCATCCCGGCCAACCAGTTTGACCAGCCCTTCCACGTCACGCAATTCAGCCTCTGGAAACCTTGTTTGTAACCATTCTGCCTGCGTGTGGAAGTACCATGCCTGTCTCAGATGTTCGGTGACCTCATGCCGTGCCGCGTCCAGTTCGTTCAGTCGCTTCTTGCCCTCGGTTGGTTTGCTACCTTGGGCCACGTCGGCCTCATGCACACGAGTCGCCAGCTTGAAAAGGTGGTCGATTTCCTTGACCAAGGCTTTGGCCAGATCCGCCACAGGCTCGAACGCGGCACTTGACGCCAACAGACCAGCATTGTCACGGGTGGCTTTGTCCCATGTTGCGCGTGCGTCTTTGGAACTGGCTTGCAGCCCTTTGATACCCGCAGCCACGGTGGCTGCCAATTTGCCCAACTCTTCGTCATTATGAGCCTCAGTGACGGCCTTCAGTGTATTTTGGAAATCTGCAAAATCGCAGGTCTGAATTTGGGTAAAGGCGGTTTCCAGATAGTCTTGAATCAGAACCACAAAGCGATCGGTTTGCCCTCGATACAGCCAGACAATGCTGGACAGGTTTCGCTGCTGTTCAGGCGTAAAGTCAAAAATCTTGCGCGTCACTTTGCGGTAGACATTGCGTGCGTCGATCATAAGCACCTTGTCTTTCAGATGCTCAGGCTTGGCTTTGTCGAAAAACCATAGCTCGCAGGGCACGGTGCGGGTGTAGAAAAAGTTGCTGCGAATGGCCATCATCACATCGACATCGCCTGTCTTGATCATCGCTTCGCGCACCTTGGCCTCGCCACCCCTGAAGAGGACGCCTGCGAGGACATTACTATCCCTGCGCGCCCGGTTGGTGACAGGTAGGCATGAAAGAATGACATCCAGACATAATTGCCGTTGGAAACTTTTCCGGCCTTGTTCACGCCGGGCAAGCCGAACTCCAATCGTGGGTCGTTCTTGATCTTTTCGGCGTCGATTTCGTCCACGTTGAAGGGCGGATTGGCCATTACAAAGTCAAACGGGCCTTTGTCCTTGTGGGGGTCGTCGTAGTAGGAAATTGCTTTGCTGATATCGCCTTCCAGCCCATGCACAGCGAGGTTCATTTTTGCGAGGCGGATCGTCGTCGGATTTTTCTCCATCCCGTAGAAAGTCACGCGATCCCTTGGGTTGGCCTTCATTTTTTCGATGAAGTGGGCCGACTGTACGAACATTCCGCCCGAACCGCAGGCCGGGTCGATGATCTTGCCATGGTCTGGTTCAATAACGTTAACCAGAGTTTGAACGATTGAGACTGGTGTGAAAAATTCACCGCCATCATGGGCCTTTTGGTCCGCAAACTGGGTCAAGAAGTACTCATAGATAMGACCGAATACGTCACCACCGGCGTTTCGTAGCGCCGGATCGTTAAACGTTCTCAGAAGCTGGCCCAGATCATCCTCGCCCAGTTCCTGATATTCTTGCTTGGGCAGTGCGCCACTCAGTGCAGGATAGTCGGCTTCGATACCTTCCATCGCCGCAATAATAGCAGCCGCACGGTCGCCTCCGTCCGGAATGGCAACCAAGCGATCAAATTGGGCTTCTGGCCGCAAATAAATAGACCCGCGAAGTCTTCTTTTGTAAGCGGGCGTGTGACACCCCCACGCGATGGTAGTGACGCTTTGATGTCATCTTGTGTACGTAAAAATCGACTGTAAGCGTGACGCAGAAAGATGAGCCCCATCACCGGTAAGAAATATTCGTTACTGGCAAAGTTGGAATTGGCTCGTAGATGGTCGGCTACCGACCACAGTCTTTTTTCGATTTCTCCGATATGATCCATCTGCCCCTGCTGTGTTKTCGCTGTATTTTTGTCGTTCATCAKCAATGGGTAACGTGCGCTCTTGGGCACCAGAATACAACCCGCGAGTGTGAGTCGAAATTGAGAGCCCTTCTAACTTTCTTAGGATGGCAAAAATACACGAAAAGTCAAAGATACGACCCGTTTTGTCGGCGCTCACTTGGATTCATCTTGCCGATGTTCCGGGGATCCAAGGGCCCTCCCTTGGCWAGTTGCATGTGGGCATCAAATCGGCTCGGTTCGCTCTGCAACCGGGGTGTTTGTGCAGACATGCAAACTTGCGGGGGCAATGCCCCCTGTTTCAGCTCTGCTGTTTAGCGCTGCGCTCCGCTATGAGGAGAAGGTCTAGCTCTGCTGGGTAAACGCGGCGGTTCGGGCTGTGCCCGGTCCAATTTTCAACACTCCCCCACTCTGCACAAAGCGCCATAAGATTTGGCAAGGTTTTGGACACATGTACCCTCAGGGATGATCTAAGCGGAAATCCGTCCCTGACAGGGATAGGGCGACCTATGCCAATCAACTCTCATGAACAAACTTGCCCCCGATACCATTCGGCTGACGCCGGAACACCTGGACGAAATCCGCGCTTCTGTGGATTGGCAGGCGATGTTCGGCGGGCTGGGCCTGCGCAAGGCTGAAGGCAAGAGCAAACCAAACGACTGGTGGGCGTTTTCGCCGTTTCACGAGGAAAAGACACCCAGTT
>NVQY01000065.1 GCA_002400675.1 Paracoccaceae bacterium
GAGATATATGACATCTCCACGCGAATTGGCCTGCTAAATCGAAAGGGTGGGTCAATATTCAACCGGCCAAATGGGTCACTTTTGAACCGGCGTTGACACGGTCCCGCCGCAAAGTCAGGCAGGCACAAACAACTTCAACTACAGTGCCGGCAATGCTGATTGGTGGAAAAGGACAAATTCGCAGATAGTGCAATGTGGGTGCACCCCTGATCGCACCCGCCTGCATTCTTCAGGGGCAAGATGAACATCAAAGCGGGTGGAAGCGTTAACGAAAACCCGCCAGCGGCTGACATCACAAATCGGTTGGCCTCCTGTTTTGGTTTCCCGTTAATGGGCGGCCACGCTTTATCATTGCCGAGCTAACGTTGAGCCATTGTTCAGCACTTCAAAGACAGTGACAACGCGGGCCAATGGAAACGTTCGGAAAAAAGCACCTAGCGAACAATGAATTCCGCATGAAGCGCCCCAGCGGCTTTCAGACTTTTCAGTATGTCGATCATGTCGCGCGGGGAAACACCCAACGCATTCAGGCCGGCAACAACTTCTGATAAGGATGTCCCTTCCGGGACCTCGGCCAGCGAAATGCCCGCGTTGTCTTCGATGCTGGCCCCGGTTCGGGGAACAACGACTGTTTGCCCTTCAGCAAATGGGTTGGGTTGAACCACCAACGGGGCTTCTTCAATGCGCAGTGTCAACCCACCCTGTGACACAGCCACACGAGACAAGCGAACATCGTCACCCATCACGATGGTTCCAGAGCGTTGATCCACAACCACCCGCGCCTTTCGCTGAGGTTCGATCAGGATATTCTCGATTCGCCCAATCGCATGCGCAGTCGAGGCGGTTCCTGTGGCGGCAATGTCCAACTCGATGGTTCCAGAGTCCCGCATTATGGAAACCTGCCGCCCAAATTCACGGTTGATGGCCACTTCGATTCGCCCCGCCGTGGTAAAATCAGGCTCTCTTAGGGCCAGACGAACGGTCGTGAGGGAAGACAGGTCAAATTCTATCTCCCTTTCCACACGGGCACCGGACGGGATCACACCGGATGTAGGAACGCCACGCGTGACAGAGGCAGCCTGACCTTCGGCGACAGTACCCCCTGCTAGAATTGTGCCTTGTGACACCGCGAAAATCTGCCCGTCTGCCGCGTTTAGCGGGGTCATGATCAACGTCCCGCCCATGAGGCTTTTGGAATCTCCGATGGCGGAAACGGTAACGTCAATCTGGCTGCCGACACGCGCGAATGGCGGCAAGGTGGCGGTGACCAGGACAGCCGCAACATTTTTTGGGCGAAACTGTTCGCCCGAAACGTTCACCCCCAGGCGTTCAAGAATGTTGGACATGATTTCTTCGGTAAATGGGGCGTTTCGCAAACCGTCACCGGTGCCGTTCAACCCGACGACCAATCCATATCCGACCAGATCATTGCCCCGAACGCCGTCAAATTCTACCAGATCCTTGAGGCGGATTGGCGCAGCTTGTGCCAGAAGTGGCAAAAGCACCATAACAAGAACAATTTTCCATATTTTCATTTCAGAAAGCTCAGCAATGACAGGCGCGACGCACGCGCGGTTACGGTGTATAGGCTTTCCAACTGGAACTGGACTTCTTCCAGCCGGCTGGCCGTTTCATATGGGTCCGCCGCAAGCAACTCGTTACGGGCGAATTCCAAGCTGGTTCGGGCGGCAGATGTGCGCGAACTGGCGACCTCAATCCGTGATTGCGCATACCCCATTTCGGCTCTCAAGCCGGTCAGGCTTCGATCATCGTTCAACAACCCTTCGCCTGCGGCTTTGAGAAGGGCGTTTTCTGCCGCCGCATCAAGGCCAAGATCCGGGTCGGTTGCAAGCGCAGCAACGGCGGCATTTCGCAGAATGCCTCGAAATTCGGCGTCATCGGCGCGTAGGGATAGGGTGACCATCTCATTCGTACCGACCTGGATCGGTGCAAGGGATTGATCCGATCCGGTGTACATCGTCGCCTTGAAGCCACCGCCATCCGCAAACCAATCATCGACGGCTTGCAGGATATCACTGGTCAGCACCATGCCGGACACTTCGGTTTTTAGCGCCGCGATCAACGTTTCGGAAGAGGCCATGGGGCTAGTGTCGGTGGCGGTTCCCGCAAACAGGCTGCGCCCGCCGATAGATCCGTTCAGTGACGATAATACGGTGTCCAGCCCTGATCGTGCTTGTTGGCCCAGTTGGTCACGAGCGGTATCGATGTTGGTAGGGTTGATGGTCAACAGGTCAGTCCCAAGAGATGTGGCCACCCCTTGTATTCGCTCAAGGCCAAGCTGTGCCGTATCGCTGAACAAGGCGGCCTCAGTCGCGACCACGGCATATCCACCAAGTCTGGACAGGTTGTGGTCAATATCCGTCAAATAGGCATAATCGCCTTTCAGTCGGCCGGATACATCGGAGGTTTGCCCGCTGGCCAGTTCATTGCTAAGCGTGGTCATTGAAGATTTGAGCGCGGCGCTGCGGGTTCGCAAAACTAGGCTATGGGCCATGTCGCCTATGGAAGTTGTCATCATCTTCAAATCCTCAAAAGAGTTTGCATCATTTCATCGGCAACCTTGATCATCCGCGCGTTTGCGGCATATGCCTGTTCGACAAGCATCAGGGTTTGCAATTCTGCGTCAGTATCAACACCTTGCGCCAGATCGATCCGGGTAAGTTCGGTCATGCTGGCGGCGGCAAAGCTAAGCACGCGATCGGATTCATTGGCATTTTGCGCGGCGCGAGACATCAGGCTGGAGCCTATCCCGACCAAGGTCAACTGACTCGTGCCAAAGCTTGTTGAACCCGGGGTCCTGCGTTCTGACAGGATTGCGGTAAATGCTTGAAGTTGACGGGCTTCGCCGGGTTCGCCCGGCGTGCCAGCCCCAAGACCTGCCCGCAACCGCCAGCTTTGGCCGCCCTGATCCGGATCGACAACGCTGTTCAACGACAACCTTCCGGCCAGCCCAACTTCGTTTGCGATATCAAATATCGCCCCGTTGTCAGTGAATAGCCCGGGATCGCCCGCCGCTGTGGTCGGGTCGAGTGTTGGGGTCTCAAAACGTTCCATCAAATCGCGGGCGACCGCATCCAGATCGGTTTGGGCCGACACGGCAAGTTCGTCGCGGATTTTGAACTGGGCGGATAGGGTGCCGCCTTTCAATGTGCTGTTTCGGCTGTCGGTTCGGACGGGTATCCCGTTGATTTCCAACCCCGACAAGGCCCCATTTTCGATGGTCATCTCGGGCATCGTGTCGCGCACCGGCGTAAAGCCGAGAGTGGCCGCAGACCCGTCGAGCAGTATCGCCCCGCCGTCGGTATAGAGCGCAACTTTACCATGATCGCGTTCAACCACATTCACCGGCACGATCTGGTTGATGCCGTCAATAAGCTTCTGCCGCTGGTCCAGCAGACCGGCAGTTTCCCCGCCACTTGAGGATGTTGAGGCAATTTTCGTGTTGATGTCCTTGAGGCTTTGCAAGGATTGATTCAGCTGGTCGATCTGAGATGCGATGGCATTGTCAGCCTGTGATCGCATCGTTCGCAACCCTTCTGACGCGGCTGAAATTCCCCGGGCAAGGTCCTTTGCCCGGGAAGTCACCGTATTCAACCGCTGAGGCGACTGTGGTTGGCTTGCCGCCTCGATCAGGCTGGTTTCGAAATCAGCTATGCGCATGCTGATGGATCCCGGATCGGTAGCATTTCCAACCAGCCCGGCATACCGGGTTTGAAAACCAGCTACCGTTTCGGCGGCACCATAGTCGGATTCGGACTGGCGCCGGTTGGCGATGATGCCGGGGTCCGCATGACGTTGTACGCCAAGAATGCGCACCCCGGGGGCAACCGTATTTGACCCGACGTTCAGGGACCGCCGGGCATATCCGACGGTTTGCGCATTGGCGATATTCTCGGATACGATTTCGGCGGCGCGGCTGGCGGCGGTTAGCCCGCTTATGGCGCTGTTGAAAGCGGCGGAAATACTCATGATGGCAACTCCTGCAGTCAGATTCCGGGATCAGGTCGATCAGCGTTTGATGTTGGTGGTTTCCTGCAACATCTCGTCCACGGTCTGAATCACCTTGGCGTTTGACGAATAGGCGCGCTGTGTCTGGATCATCGCGGTCAGTTCGCCGGCAACATCGGTGGCGGATTCCTCGCGGGCGTAGGCCACCACATCACCGGTCGGGCCTTCACTGGCGTTCCACAGGAAATACGACCCGCTTTCAGGGGAAGGTTTGTACGTTTGCTGATCCATCGCGACCATGCCGTTTGGATTGGGCAGGTCAACCAGCGGCACCTGATAGATCGTGCGGGTTATGCCGGTGTCAAAGAATGCGTGCACGAAGCCATTTGCATCAACTTCCACGCTGGTCATGTTGCCAACAGGCGTGCCGTCCTTGGAAATGGATACCGGCGCAAAGCGATCTGAAAGCTGGGTAATCCCATCGCTTTCACCGATCTTGCCAATGCTGACCTCTATCGGGCCCCCGGCAACGGTGATAATCATCGCCCCAGTAACGGGATCATAAGTCCCCCCGGTCGTGGACGTTACAGATAGCAAAGTACCGCCTGACGCGCGGCTTTCATCGAATGTCATGGTGTATTCGCCGACAATCGCATCGGCGGACCCTGTGTCGCGCAGGATCATCGTCCATTCATTCGACGCCCCGCTGGCCGGAACGGTGGGAACGAATTCGACCTTGATTCCTTCCGATTTACCCAGATTATCGAAATATTCCACCGAAAGTTCTTGCGTGTCGCCCGCGGCGTCAAATTCGGTATCGGTGGCCGGCAAGTTGACCCCAAGGTTCATTTTGGTGGTCGGTTCGCCTGTGAACTGGTTCACATTGATCTGCACCGGTTCAAGACCATCTGCGGTGTCACGCGGATAGCTGGGAATCGACCCATCAGGCAGGGCGGGCCAGCCCAACAGGACCAGCCCGGATTCGGAGGTCAAATAGCCGTTGGCATCAGTTCGGAAGGACCCGGTTGTCGCCAACAGCATTTCAGGCGTGCCGTTGCCTGAAATCACCTGAGACGCCTTTGCCACAGGCAGCATGCCCCGGCCACGAACCGCCAGATCGGTGGGGTTTGATGTGGAAACCAACGGCCCGCGTTGGTCGATCAGACGTTGTGTCGTCGATCGTACCCCACCCGCCGAATAGGTGCCACCGGACGAAGATATGACCATTGAATGGAAATCTGTCTGGACACGTTTGTACCCGTAAGTCGACGAGTTCGCGATGTTGTCGGAAATGGAGGCCAGACGGCTGGCATTTGCGGTAAGCCCCGCAATCCCGGCATTAAGCGAAGAGGAAATGGTCATGAACGCGCCTTTCTGCTGCATCAATGTAAGTTCTTGATGCAGACCCTAGCGCCCTCTGACTTAACACCAGGCTAACGTCTAAAATCTTTTCTATCTGATGCAGTCAATTTCGTAGCAAGATCACCTCGACCCGGTTGTTGCGGACGTCCATCGGGTTCTTGGCAACAGGCTTGCGATCAGCATGCCCGGTGACCCGGCGAACGCGCTCAGCATCCAGCCCGGACCCTTCCAGCAGACTCCGCATGCGGCTGGCCCGTGCGGTCGACAATTCCCATACAGGGTTGTTCGCCAGCACCACCGGACGGGCGCGAATGTACCCACCTAGCGCCACATTGTTGGTGACCTTGCCGATCACCCGGGCGATCATCCGCGTAAGATCGCGCAGCATCGGAGTTGGCTTTGCACTGTCCTTATCGAACAGCGGAACACCCGGAGTCGCAAACAGTTCAATGATCAACCCTTCGTCGGTAACGCGGGTGACAATATGCTTGAGAGCCTCATCCGTAACCAGGCTTTCGCCGCCCCGGCCCATCAATTTCGCCTCTAACGAGGTGAAATCCCGGTTTGCGCGGTCGCGCTGATTCTGTTGATCAACACCGGTCGTGCCCCGCGATTGACGCGCTTTGGTCGGGTTCTGGTTTGTGGCCCCCGACCCTTCGTCCTTCAACGTGTCCTCGGTGTACATGCTGGCCCCACCAAACGCCCCATCCCCGCCCCCCGACATCCGGGTAATCGGGATTGACGGCGAAAAGTAGTCTGACAGTCCTTTTCGTTGTTTTTCAGTCGTCGCGTTCAACAGCCACATCAACAGGAAAAATGCCATCATTGCAGTGACAAAGTCCGCATACGCGACCTTCCAGGCACCACCATGATGGCCGCCACTGACGATAATCTTTTTCCGTTTGATGATGACTGGCGCGACATTAGTCGACGCACCCATCTCACTCACCTATTGTTCACCCACCTTCGGGATAACAGACAGGGTGTTAACAGAGCTCTAACAGGTAAGATTGTCGGCAAAAGGGGGCGGGAAAACCAGCGTACCAGCCCCCCCCGCCAACCAGATTCACAGCGTCGAATGCGCCTTAGCTGGCATCATCCAGCAACACGTCGCCATACATGTCCCGCAACTTGTTCTTAAGAACCTTGCCGGTGGCCCCAAGCGGCAGTTCATCGACAAAGATCACCTTGTCGGGCACCTGCCAGCTGGCAATCTTGCCGGTGTAAAAGGCCAGCACCGCTGCCTCGTCCAGATCGGCCCCGGCACCCTTGACCACGCACAGAACCGGGCGTTCGTCCCACTTGGGATGCTTGGCAGCAATGGCGGCGGCGCTGGCGACCCCTTCATGGGTCATGGCAATATCTTCCAGCTCGACGGTGGAAATCCATTCGCCGCCCGATTTGATGATATCCTTGGAGCGGTCGCGGATAATCATGTAGCCATCCGGGTCAATGGTCGCCACATCGCCAGTGTCAAACCAGCCGTCCATCGTAAGGGCCGAGCCATCCGCGCGGAAATAGCTTTCAACGATCCAGTGCCCGCGGATTTGCAGATCACCCTGTGTCTTTCCGTCCTCGGGCAGGACCTTGCCCTGCTCGTCCATCAACCGCAGCTCTACTCCGTAAGGCACACGCCCCTGACCCACGCGGATCGCGGCCTTTTCGGCATCGCTCAGGTCGTCGTGCTTTTGCAATAGCTGGTTCAGCGTGCCCAGCGGGCTGGTTTCGGTCATGCCCCAGGCATGGATCAGTTCCACGCCGTATTTGGCAAAGGCCGGGATCATCACGGTCGGCAGGGCCGATCCGCCAACAACGGTGCGTTCAAGGCTTTCGATCTTGCTGCCGGTCTTTTCCAGAGCTGCCAGCAGACCCATCCAGATGGTCGGCACACCCAGTGCCATGGTCACCTTTTCACTGTCGATCAGTCCCACAAGGCTTTCCCCATCAAGGTTCGGCCCCGGCAATACGATCTTGCACCCCACAGAGGCGGCGACATAGGGCACCCCCCAGGCATTGGCGTGGAACATCGGCACCACTGCCAGAATTGTGTCGGTGGCCGAAAGACCCATACCGTCCGGCTGGTTGCCGCCCAAAGTATGCAGCACGGTCGAACGGTGGGTATACTGCACGCCCTTGGGATGGCCGGTGGTGCCGGATGTGTAGCACATGCTGGACGGTGCGGTTTCATCAAGGTCGGGCCAGACGTAATCATTGCCCTCGGCTGCGATCAGTTCGTCATAGAACAACAGGCCGTCAACCATTCCGGCCAACTCTTCGTCGCGTGGCCCCATATAGATCACATGCTTGACCGATTTCAGATGTTCGCTCAACTTGGCGGCAAGCGGCACAAAGGTCTTGTCAAGGAACAGCACCTGATCCTCGGCGTGGTTGATGATATAGATCAGCTGTTCGGGAAACAGGCGCGGATTGATCGTGTGGCAAACCATCCCGGCCCCGGCGACGCCAAAATATACCTCAAGATGACGTCGGTTGTTCCAGGCAATGGTGCCGCAGCGTTCCCCCGGCTTGACCCCCAGCTTTTCCAGCGCCGATGCCAGTTTGCGCGCGTTTGCCTCGATCTCGCCCCAGGTTGACCGGGTTACACCGCCGGTGGTTTCCACTGAAACGACCTCTGTTCCACCGTGATATCGCCCGGCGTGGGTGATGAGTGAGCTGATGGTCAGCGGTTGATGCATCATTGTTCCGGTCATTGTCGTTCTCTCCCTTGATCCGCCGCCCCGGCGGTTGAATTGTTCCCACGGTTTTGAGCCGCAGTATTCTTGTTCAATCATAATCGCAGGTGCGCCGGAATTACCACTGGTAAGCGCCGTCATGAACACGACGTCACCTAAACACAGGGTTGCCCGCCTAAGACCTTATGTGAACTTTTGGGTCAGTGTCCCCATCGCACGCCGGCAGGTTGGTCAAATCACCCACCCGAACGGGCCGGGCGACCAAGAAAATTCGCCGAATTTTCTTCCACACAGCACCGTCGGTCATGGTGGTAATCAGGCGTCGGCCTCAAAGATCGGCAACTCGAACAAGAACGACGTGCCTTTGCCCAACTCGCTGACATAGTCGATCTTGCCGTCATGTGCGGTGATGATCTGTTCGGCGATGCTCAGACCCAGCCCGGACCCTTCGTGGTTGCGTTCATCCGAGGAATCTATCTGATGGAACTTGCCAAATACCAAGGTGCGTGATCCCTCGGGAATGCCGATACCATAATCGCGAACCTCGACACCAACCCGCCCGGCGTTGGCGAACAGACGTATATCGACACGCCCACCCGTCGCGGAGAATTTAATTGCATTGGACAAAAGGTTGGTCAGAACCTGCTGGATCTTGCTGTAATCGGCGCGGGCAACAAGTTTGACAGCCGGATTGACAAACCTGATACCAATGTCGTGCTGATCAGCCAGACCTTGCACGGATTCGACGGTCACGTTCACCACCTTGGTCAGATCGACAGCAGCGAATTCATACGCCATCTGTTCCGCTTCCAACTTTTGCAGGTCAAGCAGGTCATCTATCAGTTTGGCCAGCCTGTTACTGTTGGCGTGGGCAATTCTGACCATTTTGCGGGCACGGTCCGGGTGCGCATCCAGCTTTCCGGTGTTCAGCAGGCTTAGCGACCCCAKGATCGAATGCAGAGGYGTGCGCAACTCGYGGCTGACCACGGACACGAATTGAGATTTCAACTTATACGCCGCCCGCGCCTTGTCCCTTTCGATGACCAGTTCGTCCAGACGGTCCAGATTGGTCCGGTAGAGCTTCAGGAAGATTATTGAACAGTTGATGATGAAAAACAAAACAAAGAGAACCGTAAAGAACTGCAACCACAATACGGATTCAAGCGGGGCCTGCTGTGTCCAGATATCCTTGAGCGGGATATACAAAAACGTCAGTCCGAAAATGAATAATTTTGCGTAAAGAACGCTGGGCAACTGGTGGTTGTTGATTGCGGCGAATAATCCAGCGGAAAGCAGAAAAACCAGCGGCGTGAAATGCACAACCGGGCCTTCGATGTCTGCCACCAGAATGGCAAATGTCACCACCGCGATACCGCTGAGAATCGACGTCGTAAGCAATTGGTTGCGATAACGCAGCGTCCGGGCAATCCCCTTGCCGTCCCATTTGATCACGTTGGCCGAGACAACATTGTCCAGCGCCTCGGTTACCTGAAAAAGAATGAACGACAGCAGCGCCAGTTTTGCGTCGTAATAATAGGCGGCCAACAGGCAAGACCCAAAATACATGCCCTGCCGGGTCACCGCCAGCGAGGCCCCGCCAACAACATAGTCCTTTACTTGCCGGGAAAGGCGACCGCATCGCAGATTCCTGCGGTCCGTCAGCACGTCGACAAGGCTGTGGATCATGCGCGCAACGCCATTTTGTAACGCTGGGGACCCTACACGCGCAGGGCCCAACCCTCTTTGTGTTACATTTTGCATTGGCGTCGAATCCCCTGTTTTCAATGGCAGAAGGGCAGTACCCTGCCAGCCTGCGACTTTGGTGTTGGGTGTAATTTTACTCAAAAGTCGGGCAAAAAGACGGCAAGCCCGGTTCATTTTCGCGATTTCCCAAAGGGTTGAAAGTGCCCTTCAGTGCACGAAAATATGCGACAACAAACTCTGATAAGGGTTGTGGCGCATGGACGAGTCCATTCGTTTTTCGATCAGTTGAAAACTGGTCAGACAAAAGGTGGTGTCAATGTAACCCTGCTGATGGGGAACGTATCCGGTTTGCCAGAAAGATCCTTTGGCTTCGATCACATCGCCCGTTGAAACCTGATCCTGCAATTCCGCAATGATCAGCGGATCAAGAACGCTAAAGGACGTCCTGTACAAGAAATCAGAAATGTCCTGATCAACCTCGGGGTGGGCGGAAATATCGACTAGCAGTCGGCGAACCGGCTTTTGTACAATAAGCATTTGGGTCACCTCACCCTTAATGCTGAAACTGGCGTGGTAATTGTTCATTTTTAATCCTGCTTGGCACATCTCGCGCCGGTCATTGTTGTCTATAAAAGTGAATAAAGAGAAAAAGGGAATTTGTTGTGGTTCATTAGTGACAGATTTATGGCGATTCTGGAAACTTGAATTTTTCCTGAATGACCGGCTGAGCCTTTGCGCCCTGATCAGATCCTACCGTCGTCCATCAAGCCGCCAGGGACACTTTGACCCTGCCGATGGTGGGGTTCTGTTTCTGCAACAAAAAGGCAACAATGTGTCAAGTATTGGATTTTTCAGTGGAATCTACCTTTGGTTTGTGGGCGTTTTGATGCAACAGGTCAACGTAAGGGATCTGATAAGCAACCTGGTGGGCGGACCAAATGGTACATTATAAATGCAATGTTTCCGCCACGAAAAAGTGATGCACGGCAAAGGCACCTTCGGCCAGTTCGGCCCCGGCAAGCCATTGTCAGTTCCCGTTGGGCCTTTTGGCAGGCTGGTACAGAACCGGCTGAGTCGGCAATCGCCGACCGTTCAGAGCAGGCCCAAAATTAAACAAGACCAGTTAAACTGGCGAGGCAAGTAGGCATGGAAATGACACTTAGGAATAGCATCGAGACAACGGCGTTGTCCTTTCACAACATGCATGAACATGGTTTGTTGTTCGTGAACCTTCTCAAGGCACGGCGCCAGTCGTTCATCGTCAAGAATAAGTGGGAACTGCCAGAGTCGGGCGGGCTGGAATACGACCAGTACGACAACCCGTCCAGCCGCTGGATCGCGGTACACATAGGCCAGGAGGTTCTGGCCGGTGTCCGCCTGACCCCGACAACGGCAAAATGCGGGATGTATTCCTACATGATCCGCGATGCTCAGTTGGGGTTGCTTCCGTCAATTCCCACGAACCTGTTGTATTTTGAGGCACCGGTAGAAGCGGACATCTGGGAATCGTCCAGAATTTTCGTATCCCAAGACGTCCCCGCGAATCTGCGAACCGTTGTGCAGGAAAAGATAATGAGCAGCCTGATCAAGCTGGCCGAGGAAAACGGAGCCAGACAGTTGCTTGGCCTTGTGCCCGCCGTCTGGTCGCGCTGGATTGGCCGGCTTGGCCTGAACGCAGAGCCGGCGGGGCCGGTGCTGGACATGGAAAACTGGCGTACGCAGGTTGCCTTGATGCATCTGAACCCGCTGCACAAGGCGCAGGACGAAATCGGAACCCAACGACAAGCCTTCGGAATTAATGCTTTTAAAACCACCACGCACAGAGCCGACTTTTGGTTCAAATTGAAGTCTTTG
>NVQY01000066.1 GCA_002400675.1 Paracoccaceae bacterium
CGCCGAAACTCGTCTGTGTATCTCATTGCCATTCCTTGTCTCCTTTATAGCAAACATTGCTCGAAAGAGACCGGAACGAAACCGTGACAGGTCCACTTCACCGGCTCCGCTGAGCATGCCAACGCAGGCGGTTACCTGAAATAGTGATAAGAATAATCAACTTATGCAGATAGCATTTGGGATAGGATGGCATCTTACGCAGCCAAAGCACTGGAAATTTATTGGCCATTCCTTGAAATACTGGGATTAAGATGGACCGCAAAGCCGCAATTCCGAAGTAGTCAGCTAGTCAGCTAGTCATACCGAAAATCGCCCCGATGGAACAGACCACCCCCCTTATCTCCCAAGATACTGCCGTTCCTGTTCATCCTGATAATTGTCCGCGCGCGTGCCGCCGATCAGGTGGTCTGGCCGGATGCAGTTCCTGTTGTGGCAAGTGTGGCGAACCACGTCCTCGTAACTGGCCAGTATTGCGCCCAGAACGGTGTGTACGAATTGATAGGCGTATTTCCGACTGCCTCTGAACTTCACCTTGCGCGGCGTTTTCGCACCCAGAACCATGCAGCCATCTGCCTGCAACGTTGCCTCGTGCAGGAGGTCTGAGACTCTTGCGATGGCGGCATCTGAGTGTTCCTCGAATACCTTGGTCCAGTAATCCCGCGACAGGTTGTGCAGGCCGTCGTGGTATTCGGTCCGGTAGAACCCGGACAGGTTCATGCGACCCTCATTCAGCCAGAGTTGGATTTGTGTGCTCATCAGCCGGTGGAATCGTTGTCGTTGCTTTCCCGCCCGAGCAGCCTCTTCATGGCAGGGTAAAGCGTTGCGGCCATATGATCGTGAATTTTACCGAGGTCATCCTCAACATGGACAATCGAACGAATTTTCCCTTGTTCGGGCTTGTAGTCAGGATGGTACCACGCCCAGCGTTGGGGTTTGCCGCTCCAAGCAAATCTGTTCTTTTTCCAGCCCAGTTCGCTGAATGTGTGGGTCTGCGCATTGGCTTCCCGCTTGGCAAAGTGGGTGATCAGGTCCAGGGCATCGGATTGCGGTACGAACTTGATTTCGTTGGTCTCAAGGAAATCCTCCACCAGTTCCTTCACCACATCTGGCGAGAGGGTTGCCAGTTCCTTCATGATATCTGTGGCGTGGGCGTTCACATCCAGCGACATTGCGTCAAAGCCTGTCAGGTCACGGCCAAGCAGGGCCTGATACAACCTGCTCAATTCCTTCCCAGAGGCAATTTGGTCGTAGACGTCAGTGACCAAGCGCTTGAATTCGGGGTAATCTTTGCCGCCGTTGTTGTAGCCTTGGTGATCCAGGTTCAGGATGTAAAAGCGCCTGTCTGCCCCCTCCAGCCATAGCGGCAGATGATTTGAGGTCATCAGGAAGCAACAGAGGTGTTCTATCGTCTCAAGTGGCTGCCCCTTGGCTTCTACAGCGGTGCTGTCTTCGGTTATCAGCGACTTGATGGCGTTGGCTTGCGATGATCCTTTCTTGACCTCAACCTCCTCGACAATCACCAGCTTCTTTTCCAGGATTTCCTTGTTGAAGCGGGCCACCAACTTTGAGACGCCATTGGTCCGGGCTGTGTTTGCCGCCCCAAACAAGTCATTGCACACCACAGATAGCGTGCTTTTCCCGGTTCCTTGTTTATCAGAGTACAGGAAAACCGCCCACTTGCCCTTCTTGGCTTCGTTCAACAGGTTCCATGCCAGCCAGTCCAGCAGCATTTCCCGCTCTTCCTCCTTTGGCAGGATGAAGCTGAGGAACTTGCCGAACGCGCCAAGTGACTGGCTCGGGCTATCTACGGGGAATCGCCGGTAAGCTGGAGTTTGCCATGTGTTCACTTCAACAAGACCATCGACGAAGGTTATGCGCTGAGTGTTTCCAGGCCGAGACACGGTCCGACCTGACCAGACCGGGATTGACGTAAGCGGGTCATAATTTGCCCCCGCATCGAACAGTACCTTGAACATATCTTTCAACGTGCGCTCATCGAATTTCTGCTTGGGAAATGCTTCCTTGGCCCGGTGGGTGATGGATTGCTTCACATCGGCCAGCGACAGGGACGTTCCAAGGCTGTCGATGTCGTAGAACTTGTTGTCCTTCTTGACGTACCAAGACCTGATAATTCTGGCGCGATCCTTGGCCGAGTATTGTATCGGCTTGCCTTGCGCGTCCAGTCGCCGAAAGGTTTCATGGCCGGGAAAAGGAAAGTTGCCAAGCCCGAGCTCCTGCCATTGTTCACGCTCTTCAAGGATTTCGCTCCAGTCGCGAGGGTCCACTTCCTTAGCAGGGGGAGACTTTGCCGCTGATTTCCTGGACTCTTCTGGCTTGGGCACAGCCGCTGACGATGCAGTGATAGCGCGCGCCGGAGGTGGCTTTTGTTTTAGTGACTGAATAATCGGTTCTGATCCAGCCTCACGGATTTTTAGCATCCGTTCAGCCAGTTCTTCTGCTGTTTCTTCGTTTTCCGACATTGGGTTACAGTACCTGTAAAGCTGCTTGCCCGACCATCGCACGAATGAAAAAAATAAGGCAAGGGGTCCCCCGCCCGAACACCCACAAAGGGCATCCGGACGGGGGAGTGATCTGGGCGACGTGGTTCAGGTCTGGCGCTTGTTCAGGACGTATTCGGCCAGCCACTGCCAGTACGCATCAGCATCCTTGAAGCCTTGACCCTGCGCCGCCAGATCCTCAGCCTTCTTGCGGGGCAAACCACCGTCATACTCGATGATCGCCGCGCGTTCCTCAAAGGCGTCGATATCGGGGATGGGACCGGACGGACTCACAAGGGGCCCCCCGCAGGCAGTCGTACCTGATCTATGATTTCCCGTTTCTGGCTGTCACTGATCCCGGCAGAGTAAAGCCCATAGGTGAGCTTGTTTTCCGATCGGGCCGACTGGTGGCCCACAAGGCTGGCGGTGAAGTGCTCGGGAACACCTGTCCGTTCGCACCGGGTGATGAACCACTTACGGGTGGAATGGAACACCAGACCGGGGCGGGCAAGTTCAAGCTGTCGCCGCAGAATGGCGAACCGCTTGGTGATCCTGTCCACGTTGAGGCCGGGAAACAGCGCCCCTTCGCTGGGAAGATCCTGAAGGACCCTCGTCAGGCGATCATGCAAGGGTACTTCCCGTTCCGCCGATCGGGATTTTAGCGCCCTGAGCCGGTTTGGCCTGACCCGGATGAACACTCCGAGATTGCCCTTGTGGGTCAGATCGTCGGTTAACAGCCCACTGGCTTCCCCTGAACGCAACCCGGACAACAGGCAGAACAGCAGGACAGGGGAAAGCCGTTGGTCCTGAGCATTTAACAGAGTTACGACCTCAGCATCGGTCATAACCGCATAGCTCTGCACCTGTGCCTTGGCCGTTACCTTCAGCGCCCCAAAGCAATGCTCCTCGATATGCCCCTCGTTGACCACCCAGTCCAGGAACTGACAGATCTGCTTCCATATCCGCTGCTGAGTTTGCGGTGCGATGGTCTTGCCCGTGCCACGGGACAAAGTCACAAGCTGCTTCAGGGTCTTTCTCTTGGTTGCCGATGACTTGCCCACATCAGGACAGAGCTTGGCAATCAGGCCCAGGAAAACCTGACCATCTGATCGACCAAGGCTGCCGATCTTCCTGCCTCCATAGGTTGAAGTAAGCAGGCCAACGCTGAAACGCACAGACTTGAACCCACCCGGACTCAGGTCTTGCGACCGGGTCCGCAGGTAGGTCTTGGCCAGATCGGCAACACTGGACCGCCCGACTTGGCCAGCACGCTGGAACCTTGGTGCGGTAACCCTGATGGTGGGTCCCTGACGAACCGGTTGCTCTGGGCGGGCACGGCACACCGAGTCAGCCTGTGCCACGATCTTGGCGTAACTTGCGTTCACCTCGGGTACTCTGGCCTTCGCTTCCCTTGCGTTTCCGGTTTTCAGGGATTGCTTGAGGGCCTGACCAAGCACGGGCTGTAAATGCTTGGGGTAGTTACGCCGGAACAGCCACGTCTGCTGCTTCAGATACGCGTACTTGATGGTTGTGGACATAGGTCCTCCTTCTGGGGGCATTCGCCCCCTTTTGGGTCGTGTTTGGGGTTTTGTGATTTAAATCAGTGGGGTGCTTCGTTAGGGATGTTCCCTGCCAGCGCCCGTGATCAGGTTGGTATGACCCGCAGGATCATTTCCAGGTCTGGTTCGCCGTACTCCCCGACCAGCGGCCCGGTCAGGGCCACACCGGTGATACAGTCGTCTTCAACCGAGTGAACCTCGAAGGTATGTTCGGGCATATCATCGAAGGCCGCGATCAGCACGGTCTGGCCGCGCGTCAGGTGCGACAGGATGGTGTTGTCACTGGTCATGGCTGTTTCCCCTCAGGATGAGGTCTGACAGCACGGCCCCAAGGGTGAGGCTGAGGGGGAGCGGGTAGGGGAACGGCTTGAGCAGGTCAGGCAGGCCAGCCAGCACAACCAGCGCACCAGCAAGGCCTTGTGGGATAGTGAGGCTTGNCCCCCAGCGGTGTTTCAGGCCCCGATTAAGGGCAAACCGAAGGGCACCGCCAACAACGACGAGCAGAGTGAAGGTCGTAAACATCTATACATCTCCAGATTGAGTTTCTTTGTATAGATGCGTTGGATTTCTCGGTTTTGTGTGGGAGGTTAAGCGAGTATCGTCAGAATATGAAGTCATCAGCCTCAAGGCTGTCAATGATTGTGCCGTCCAGCCTAAGAGTGTTTCCATTCAGGTCGTCTATAATCACATAGCTGTCTAAAGGAACAATATGGCCGTCTACCTGGGTAATATAATTGGCGATTAAATCCGCGAAATCACTGATCGATGCCGCGCCACTCAAATCGATTTTATCCAATTCCCCATTCGATTTGAAGTCTCTAATCCGATCGCGACCATTGGAAAATACAAATGTATCGTCGCCGCGACCCCCACGCATCTGGTCGTTTCCACGACCGCCGTTGAGGACGTCCTCTCCACCACCACCGAACAGTTTGTCTCTGCTGCCTCCRCCAAATAATTGGTCTTTTCCCTTGCCGCCGTACAGAGCGTCGCGCCCATTCTGTCCGTATAGAACATCTCGGTCATCACCGGCAGTAAGGGTATCATCACCGTTGCCGCCTCTGAGTGTGTCATTCCCAAGGTAACCATTAAGGCTGTCATTGCCATTTCCACCGAATAGCGCGTCGTTGCCTGTGCCGCCGGATACGTAGTCATCTCCTCCTCCACCGAAAACGCGGTCGTTTCCTTCGTCGCCGTGCAGGCTGTCGCTGCCTCCCCGGCCATACAATCTATCATCGCCAGGACCAGCGGATATAAAGTACGACAATCCGGTGTCCGGTGCGATTATTAGGTCGTCTTCAGTTATATTCGGAAATATCTGGTCGAATGCAATCCATTGGTTCGGTCGGAAATCGCCGCGACCAGCGGAGAAATTCGTAACACTGTCATACAAGTTTTCCCAATCCGTTGGCGAGCTAATCTCTGGTAGCGGATCGCCATCCAGAAAGAAGATTGCATTAAGCTCTACTGGATCAGAATAACCGTCTATGGTAATCTCAGGTATAGAAATATCTAACACCGTGGTCCGGCGTGGGGTGTCCTCGCTGTCAAACCAATCCATTCTGTATAAGCGGAACACTTCGTTGCCGGTAAGTACTACATCGTTTAAGGTTGCTGAATCAAAAATATGGTTTAGATTAATTTCAGGCCTGTCGCCCTTACCTGAAAGGATCGTGTATTGAAACGATCGCCCAATATCACTCGTTGACCCACCGCTCGTAACTGAAAACTCAATACTAGGGTCAACTTCGACGATTGTGCGGCCTTGATCAAGAGTAAGGTACGCGACGGTTCCGGTGGATGTGAAGGTGGTCATTGTTTTTCCTTGTTGCAGAAATAGCCAATTGAAAACCGCATTCTTTCAATTTATCCGACAATCCCCAAGTGGAACGCCATGTGCCCCAGATTGATACTTATGTGCAGTCGAAGCAAGTCTATTGGCCGCTGCTCCGTCGATTTTGCATCTGTAATGTCAGCCTGACGCGGTTTCTGGCCTCAACTTCAGGTTGGGCGCAAAATTCGGTTTGTTTGACACAGGCTTGGGCGTATCCGCTGAGTCGCTTTCCTTTGAGTTATGCGGCGGTCGTCCTCATCCTCTCACTGGTCGCTGTGAATGATCTTGGCGAATACCTGCTTTTAGCTGCCCATACGGGTCCCATATATGAGGAGGGGTTAATAGGGATCATTAAGTTATCCTTCACCTTCCTGAAAGTTTTCCTAATATGTGTCTCATATTTGTTAGTATTATTAATAAGTTAACCTCTAAACCACCTACCCCCAGACCTCTTATTGGTGCTCTGCTGTTACCTCAGGGGTCAAACCAACATGACCCTCGAATACTCTGATCATGATGTCTTTCGCCTGAGCTTCATGCTTGGCGGAAACTAGAACAGCATCGTGGACAGGAAGCGCCGTAATGCTACTGCCTTTCAGGGTCAGCAGGACATTCACGAGGATATCTGACTCTTGCCGCATGATCGCCATGCCAATCCCGGCACCGAACCGATGGGCAATGTGGGGATGTCGCTTTCCGATTGCTGCCATCACGTCTTTCAGGGAAATTGTCGTGGGGATCGTCTTTCGTGCGCCCTGTGGCAGGCGAGTTAGCGGCTTGCTGGCATTGATTGCGGCTTGAATGACCTTCTTGATGCCGGGACGACAACCCACGGGAATGCTAAACCCGGACAGGTCATAGAGGTCACCGGGTGGGGGCGTTGCTCGCTCGATGCCATACAACAGCAGAAGCCCCATTTGGCCATAGTCAAGCTCAACCACAGAGTCGTCATCCAGGACCAGTTCCAGGCGCTGGGCGTGTTTCATTCCCTGCCAGAACCCGCCGTAGAGCCTGCCACCCTGACCGAAGTCGGCGTTGTTGAATATCCGGCGAAGACGTCGGTCGTGAAGGTTGACCCCCGGTGCAGGACAGTCGATCTCCACCCCGTCCAGCCAAGCATTGATGGCCTGCATGTTCTGTCTGAGCGAAGTCGTCTCGTCGGTATCCGTGTACTCGACCAGCTTGCCGGGGGTGACGCTGTTGGGTTTTACTGCCCTGAGCACAATGACCTCCTCGTCCGGTGACCGTCCGAAGTCAGCAAAGGTGATGCCAAACCGATCTATCCGGCTAAGCAGCTTGGTCCCTGCCGCCAGAACAGTCTGTTTTCCACTGACAGAGAAGGCCAAGGTCTCGTCCTTGGTGGTGATCGTCCGTTGTCCGGGGGTGACGATCAGGAACGACATTTCCTCTGCCGCCATTACGCGCAGGATATTGGGCAGGGTCTTGCCCAAAGCTTGCCCTTTATAGCGAGATTTCTTGCGCAGGACTTGATTGCTCTGGCTGACGTGAACCTGACCACCCCGGACTTCCAGTTGCCGGTGGATCAGATCACAGACAACCGCCTCAACCGTTGCCTCATAGGTGGCTTGGGCGGCAAAAGCCCGCTTGCGTTCACGGGTCCGGTGGAATTCCTCGTACCCGTCCATCTGTTGCAGCACTTCCTGCACCAACGCTTTCATCGCGAAAGACGCCGCCCGACGATGAGAGTCGAAAGGACGGGCCGGTACGGTTTTGGCTGTATTTGGCATGGCCATGCCTTCTCTTTGGGTCATGTCTGACCTGCTTGGTTCGACTGATCCATCCAGTCCCGTAGTATTTCCAGGGTGTAGCCAGAGCCATACCGGGCAGACACATCCGTGTTGCTGTGCCCCAGCAGAACCTTGGATATCTCTTCCGGGCACTCGACCGCTCTCAGGTCGTCCTTCTTCTTGTGTCTCAGGCTGTGCAGGCTCTTCTTCCTGTCAGGTATCACTGACCGAAAGTGCTTCATCATTGCTGCTGAGGCTGCTGTGTTGCCACCAACACGACCATACCGGGCAAAGATCGGGTCCTCGTCCTGCTTTCCCTGCCTGTGTTCCTGTAGTGCCTCAACCGCCCGGTCCGACAAGGGGATAACCCGTTTACTGCTGGCGGTTTTCAGCCCCCTGATACTGTTGCCCCGAATGTGAATCGTCCCTTCCTGTAAATTTACGTCCTCAACCAGCAAGCCGGTTATTTCCGCCAATCGCGCCCCAGTGTCCCAAAGTGTCAGATAGATGGCCCTCAGGTCGGCTGCAGTACCCATGCCATCGAACCCTGCCAGCGCTTCCTGCGCGGTCAGTGGGAGGCGATCTCCGGCACTGTTTCCGGCTCCTTTTACTCTGAGATTGTGGAACGGGTTCACGATTGCCATCCCGTGCTCGTTGATGGTGTGGTTGATGACGGCCCGGACGATGTTGATGTAGCGGGTGACGCTGTTCGGCGATACTCGGTCCAGCAGGTGATCCCGGTACTTTAGCGCGTCCCCTCTGGTCAGGTCCTCCAGCGGTAACTGATTAAGTTTTACGCCACCAATCGCCGCCTTCAAGTCGCCCCGTGCTTTTGCCAGAGAGTTGGACAGCTTCTTGTTGTCCGCTGCATCCTTGTATTCGGCATACAGGTCGAACGCTGAGGACAGAGAAAGCACTTGTGTGGGGAACTTGGCCGAGAGAATGCGTTCGCGGACTTCCGGCACAATCTTGTCCTCTAACCTGTCGTACAGATCCAACAGGCCGTCCCATTGGTTTTGATCTAACTGTCCGGTGCCAAGGTCGTACGCTACTTTTTCGCCATAGTGCGCTTTCACCACAGCCAGAGCCTTCTCATCGTCTGTTGGCGCATCGGCAATCCCGCTGAACAGGGCCTCAACCGCCTCGTTCACCGCCGGAAGCTTCCTCAGCATGTCCCGGTAGTTGGTGCCAAGATTCTGGTAGACGTGGTCTTTCCCCATCACTGACAGGAGGCGTTTGGGAACCCTACGCTTATAGCGGTAGCTTCCCCAGGGTCTCAGTTGGACGTATCGTGGCAGTTTCATGCCGGAATCATCGGTACTCATGCCTGAAACGGTTAGCCCGTTCGCGACGAGGTTGGTAGGCCTGCGACGAAAAGAGGTCCGCAAAGAGGGCCGGAAAGAGGTCCGGTTGCCCTTGTATGCTATGTTTTCATGGGAAAATAGAGGGAAAATGGCTCCGGCGGTAGGGATCGAACCTACGACAAATTGATTAACAGTCAACTGCTCTACCGCTGAGCTACGCCGGAACGGTTTGGGCGATATAGCAATCCAGAATTGGCGCGTCCAGTGGCTATTGTCGCTATTTAAGATATTTTTGTGTGTGGCCCGGATTCTCCCGCAATTTGGCCCCTGCGATCATGCCATCCAGGGGTTCGACACGGGCCACCACCCGTCAGGTCATCCTTTCAAAGCGGGCCGTTGCCGCAAGTGGGCCGAGTGGCGATACGATGGATCTTCCGGTAAGATCAATGAGATGGGCCAGAACGTTACGTTCAGCAGCGGGCAGGAAAACTGCGGGCGTGTCGGTGTAGATCGCCCGGGCCAGGGCGTGGGCGGTGGCGGGGCCGTGCGACAGGGCCGCAAGAATTGCCGCCTCGCGCCCCAAGCGATGCGCGATCAGCCAGTCAAGCCGCCCGGCAGGGTCGGTGACCGGCGCACCGTGGCCGGGGTGGAAAACCTGCCAGTCGCGCGCGCGTAGCCGCTGGCACGAGGCCATGAAGTCGGTCAGGTCTCCGTCGGGTGGCGACACCAGCGAACTGGCCCAGCCCATCACATGATCGGCGGTGAAACAGGCCGTGCCCCAACCAAGCGCGATGTGGTTACCCAGATGGCCGGGGGTATGAATCACCTCAAGCGACCAATCGGGGCCGGTGATCATTTCGCCGTCCCGCACGATCCGGTCGGGGCAAAAATCGGTGTCGATGCCTTCGCCCCCGCCCACCAGACCGGAATATGCCAGATCGTGCATCACCGCGCTGCGCCCGGCCATTGCATCGCCAAACGCCAGAATGGGCGCGCCAGTGGCCCTCCCAAGGGCGTGGGCAAGGGGTGAGTGGTCAACGTGGGTGTGGGTGACGATGATATGGCTGACGCGCTGGTTGGGACCAAGGGCGGCCAGAATGGCGCTTAGGTGGGCCGGGTCGTCGGGACCGGGGTCGATGACCGCCAGATCGGTGCTGCCCAGCAGATAGGTGTTGGTGCCGCGATAGGTCATCGCCGACGCATTGGGGGCCAGAATGCGGCGCAACCCGTTGCCAAGGTCAATGGCAGGCCCGACGGGCGGATCAAAGTCTGTGGCGGCTTGTTGCATGGGCTTTCCTGCGTATTGSGACGTTTGCCCGAACCCTATGCAAATTTTGCCCCGCGTGAACCCGCAAAAAGTGGTTTCTACTGGCGACAGCGCGCTTTAGGGTCGGGGCATGTCGTTTCAATGGCTCAAACGTTACCTGCCGCGCAGCCTTTATGGGCGGGCAGCACTTATCTTGCTGGCCCCTGTGGTGGTGCTGCAACTGGTGGTGTCGTTTGCCTTTACCCAGCGCCAGTTGGTGGATGTGACCACGCAGATGACCCTGAACGTGGTGCGCGAAATCGTTGTGCTGGAAGAACTTATCGCGGGCGCGCCAGACCGGGACGCGGCGCTGGTCAGCATGTTGCGGTTTGCCGATGCCTTTGCGATGGATGTCAGTTTTGTCGCCGATGACGCGGTGCCCGGAGCCGGGCGCATCCGTTGGTACGATCTGTCCGCGCGGGTGGCGCGCGACATTATCCAGCGAACTGTGCCGCAAACCATGCTGCTGGATTTCCCCGACAACCGGATTGTGCTGACCTATTTCCGGTCTCCGCACGGGGTTCTGAAAGTGTCATTCAACCGGCGCCGGATTTCGGCCGCCACGCCGCATCAGCTGATCCTGACCATGGTGTTCTTCAGCATCCTGATGACGGTGATCGCCTATCTGTACCTGCGCAACCAACTGCGCCCGATCACCCGCCTTGCCCGCGCCGCGCAGGCCTTTGGCCGTGGTCGCACCGTTCCCTACACGCCGGGGGGTGCCACCGAAGTACGCGTCGCCGGCAGTGCGTTTCTTGACATGCGCGCGCGCATTGAACGTCAGATCGAACAGCGCACCATCATGCTGTCCGGGGTCAGCCACGATCTGCGCACGCCTTTAACCCGGCTGAAACTGGGGCTGGCGATGATGGACGAAGACGAAGCCCGACTGATGCTGGGCGATGTCAACGAGATGGAGCATATGTTGGACGGGTTCCTTGATTTCGCCCGGGGGGCCTCGGAATTGGCGGCGGAACCGGTTGATCCGCACGCCCTTGTGCGCCGGATCGTCGAGGATATGAAACGGGCCGGCAAAACCGTTCAACTGGGCGAGATGCGCGGGCAGGGCGATGTGATGCTGCGCACGGCGGCGATCAGGCGGGCGGTGGAAAACCTGCTGGGCAATGCGTTCCGTTATGGCTCAAGCGCCGAGGTGTCGGTGGTGCTGACCGACAAATCCTTGCGCATCCGGGT
>NVQY01000067.1 GCA_002400675.1 Paracoccaceae bacterium
GACCGCGTTCAATCAGCGCCGCAAGATGTTGCGCGCCGCCCTCAAGGGGCTGGCACCCGATATCGAGGATCGCCTGATTGCCGCCGGGATTGCCCCGACCACACGGGCCGAGCAGGTGCCGTTAGAGGCGTTCTGCGCATTGGCCCGTGAAGTGGTTAAGACCTGATTATTCGGCCGCTTCCGGTGTGCCACTTTCGTCGCCGCCGGGCGAAGATTTAGGCGTGTCATCCGCGACTGGTGCTCGTTTGGCCGCTGGTTTGCGGGTGCGCGGGCGCCGGGTTGGTTTCTTGGGGGCATTTTCCGGTGTTTCCACCAGACCGCTTTCATTGTCCGAGGAGCCGCCTTGCACATCCATGATGTCCGGCTGCGGGGCCGCACCGGGGTCCTGAACGCCGGCCTCAGCTGGCTGCGCATTGCCGGAATTGGACGGCTGCGCATTGTTGGACGGCTGAGCATTGGAGTCGCGTTCCTGGCGTTCCGTCCGCTCAGTACGTTCTGTGCGTTCGCGATCGCGTTCGGCCTGGCGTTCGCGGTTCTGACGCTCTTGTTCCTCGCGGCGCGTGTCCTGTTCCCGTTGGGCGGAATTTAGCAGTCGCAGGTAATGTTCGGCGTGCTGTTGGAAGTTTTCCGCGGCCACGCGGTCATTGCCGAGGTGGGCGTCACGGGCCAGCTGGTTGTATTTATCAATGATCTGCTGCGGCGTTCCGCGCACTTTTCCTTCGGGACCGGAACTGTCGAAGACCCGGTTGAGGACACTGCCACCACCCCCGCCGGTCTGGCGATTGCGGTTCGACTTGGAACGCGAACGTGATTTGGACGATCTCATGATTCTAAACGAAAGCCTTGTTTGGTTTGCCGTTTGATCCGTTTCACGCCTCTTGCGTTTCTGATTGTATCGGATCATCGGCTTTTTGGGCTATTTGTTGCGCGCGAGCAATAAAGGCTCTTCCTTGCGTAACATGGTTGAGTAAACACGTCCTGAGCGGCCAGACAAGGGCTTTGTGGCCATTATAACGGGGATTTGCGTCGAAATGGCGCATTTATGGCCCAGTCTGCACTGATTTATCGCCTGTGCCCAACAATTACCCGCGCGCGCCGGTCCAGATCGGGCACTACGCGCAGCCCGGTAAACCCGGCCTGCGCCAACAACGCCATCACCGCCGGGCCCTGGGTTGGGCCGATTTCCAGCAACACCCGCCCGCCGGGGGCAAGATGCGTCATGATACCTAAGGCGATGCGCCGGTAAGCCCCCAGCCCGTCGCCGCCATCGCTAAGTGCCATGTGGGGTTCGTGTYCGCGCACCTCGGCGGCCAGCCCGTCCATTTCGTCCAGCGCGATGTAGGGCGGGTTCGACACGATCAGATCAAAAACGCCGTCGATTCCGTCGAACCAGTCTGATTGGACGATCTTTGCGCGCGCCTCGACCCGGTGCAGGACCGCGTTGGCGCGGGCCTGAAGACAGGCGGATTCACTTAGGTCGCTACCGACGCCTGTCGCGCGCTGACATTCGCCCAGCAAGGTGATCAGAATACAGCCCGACCCGGTGCCAAGATCCAGCACGCGATCAAATGGCTGGGCCAGTGCCGCCTCTATCAAGATCTCGGTTTCTGGTCTGGGATCAAGCACTTCGCGGCTGACCTTAAAGCGGCGGCTATAAAATTCCCGCTCGCCCAACAGATGCGATACCGGCACCCTGATGGCACGCAGGGCGATCAGGTGTTCATAGCGTTCGGCGATGTCGGGGGCGAGGTCTTCGGGGGCGATCAGGGTGACGCGCGACGCTTCGATCCGGGCGGCGTGGGCCAGCAGAACCCGTGCGTCACGGCCCGGATCATCGACCCCGGCAGCACGAAGACGCGCGGCGGCGGCGGCCATTGCCTGCGCCGCGGTCAGAGCGTTCAGCCGTGTCATGCCTAGGCACCCATCTCGGCCAGTTTTCGGGCCTGATCGTCGGCGGTCAGCGCGTCGATCACCTCGTCCAGATCGCCAGCCATCACCGCGTCCAGCTTGTACAGCGTCAGGTTGATGCGGTGGTCGGTCATGCGCCCTTGCGGGAAATTATAGGTGCGGATGCGTTCAGAGCGATCGCCGCTACCCACCTGCGCCGCGCGATCGGCGGAACGTTCGTCGTCGGCGCGCTGGCGTTCCATATCAAACAGCCGGGTTTTCAGCACCTGCATGGCGATTTCCCGGTTGCGATGCTGGGATTTCTCGGACGAGGTAACAACAATGCCGCTGGGGATATGGGTGATGCGCACAGCCGAATCGGTGGTGTTCACATGCTGCCCCCCGGCCCCGGAGCTGCGCATGGTGTCGATGCGCAAGTCATTGGTATTGATTTGAATATCCACGTCTTCGGCCTCGGGCAGGACGGCAACGGTGGCGGCAGATGTGTGAATGCGCCCGCCGCTTTCGGTGGTCGGCACCCGTTGGACACGATGCACGCCGGATTCGTATTTCAGCCGGGCAAACACGTTTTCACCCTTGATATGCGCGACCACTTCCTTGATCCCGCCAAGTTCGGTTCCGTGTTCCTCGATGATCTCGAATTTCCAGCCGCGCGCCTCGCAATATCGCAGGTACATGCGCAGCAGATCACCGGCAAACAGCGCCGCTTCGTCGCCGCCGGTACCGGGGCGGATTTCCAGCATCGCCGGGCGCGCATCCGCCGCGTCGCGGGGCAACAACGTCAGTTGCAGGGCGTGTTCGGCCTCAGGCATGGCCTCTTTCAGGCGCTGGATTTCCTCGCCCGCCAGTTCCTTCATGTCGGGGTCGTCCAACATCTCTTGCGCGTCGGCCAGATCGTTGACCAGCGTGTGCCACGCGGCGATCTGTTCGACCACCGGGCGCAAGTCTGAGTATTCCTTGGCAAGGGCCGCAATATCGCCACCCGCCGCGCCATCGGCCATCGAGGCTTCGAGAAACTGAAACCGCTGGGTTATCTGATGAAGGCGTTCTTCGGGGACCATGCCCGGGGTCATGTGACATCAGGCGCGATTGGTCAAGAGGGCACATTCATGCTAAACTGAGGCATCAGGTTCTCGCGACATCCGCCCGAATTCTGGTGGTGGCGGATTTTGCGGATGGATGATCTGAATGAACAACAACTTGAAACAGGTTGATATCATGCGTTTTTTAATAGTTCTACTCGTCTTGATACCGGGCAGTTTAATGGCCCAGGCCAAGGGGCAAAACAGCAAGGTAACAGATTGTTATTGCACTGACCGCACCGGATCGCGGGTCGAATTGGGGCAAAGCATCTGCCTTCAGGTGGACGGGCGGATGTTCACGGCGCAATGCCAGATGTCCCTGAACAACCCGATGTGGCGCGAGATTCAGGAAGGTTGCCTGTCGTCAGAGGTGCAAACCAGCGATCCATTGCTCCAGTCTTTTCCGGTTAACACCAGTATCTGAACGCCCGAACCGCAGCCGCGCGAATAGCGTCAGGGTGTCGCCATCCTGTTGCGCGGTGGTGTAATCGGGAAAGCCAAACACCGCAGAGCGGGTGATATAGGTCACCATGCCACTGTCCACCGATCCGGCCAGAACGCTGGTACGCGGCGTTTTCAGGGCGATTTCATGCAGCCGCGCCAACCCGTCCGCGCCGGTATTGACCACACGAATGGCCCCGGATTTGAAATCCTTGTCCGCAGTTGCCTGCGTTGCAATGTGCCAGCGTTCCGCGTCACTGGGGGCGACGCGTGCGGCGATGGCAACGACGGCCAGAACCGACAGAATAATCCATAAAATCATCATAATACGCTTCATCCTTAAACCCCTTTATCGGGATGTGACACCCGGCAACACACAGAGCATTTCATAGATCAGATTGGCCCCGGTCAGGCCGGTATTTCCCGACGGATCATAGGGTGGCGAGACCTCGACCAGATCACAACCGACGATGTTGACACCCTTAAGGGCGCGGATCAGTTGCAGCGCTTGCGGTGTCGTCAGCCCACCGATTTCCGGGGTGCCGGTGCCGGGGGCATAGGCCGGGTCAAGGCTGTCGATGTCATAGGTGATATAGGTGGGGCGATTGCCGATATCGCGGCGAATTTCTGCGCCCAGATCGCTTAGGTCACGGCCCCACAATTCATGCGCCTGAAATTGCTGAAAGCCCCAGCCCTGAGCCTCGGTAAAGTCATCCGCGCCATAGCCTGTGCCGCGCAGACCGATCTGATAGGTCTTGTCCGGTTGGATCAGCCCCTCTTCCCAAGCGCGGCGAAACACCGTGCCGTGGGTTTCCTTTTCGCCGAACATTTCGTCGTTCACATCCGCATGGGCGTCCACATGCACCAGCGCAACGGGGCCGTATTTGCGCGCGATGGCCCGCAGGATCGGCAAGGTGATCGAATGGTCGCCGCCCATCGCCACCGGAATCGTATTCTTGCTTAAGATCGCGTCGTAACTCTCTGAAATAATGCGGATACTATCGGACAGAGAAAAGGTGTTGATGGCCAGATCGCCAATATCCGCCACCTGCAAACAGTCAAACGGCGCGGCACCGGTCGCCATATTATAGGGCCGTATCATCGCACTTTCGGCGCGGATCTGCTTTGGCCCAAACCGGGTGCCCGAGCGCCACGAGGTGCCGATATCCATCGGAATGCCCAGCACAGCCACGTCCAACCCGTTGAGTTTGCTGGCAGACGGCAGACGCATGAACGTACCGGGACCGGAAAACCGCGCCAGATCATTGCCGCTTACCGGTTGGTTAAAGCCGCTCATGTCCGCATCCCCCAGCCCAGAAGGCACAGAATTTCCACCGCCACATGCGCCCCGGCAATCGCCGTCGCACCCGTGGTGTCAAAGGGCGGCGACACTTCAACCACATCGCCGCCCTTGATGTTGATCCCGGCAATGTCACGCAAGATGATCGACGCCTGCGCACTGGTCAGCCCGCCCCAGACCGGCGTGCCGGTGCCGGGCGCATAGGCCGGGTCCAGCCCGTCGATATCGAACGTCAGGTAAGTCGGATGATCGCCCAGTATCTGCTTTATTTTCAAGGCGGTAGCCACCGGTCCCTTTTCATGCACCTCGCGCGCGTCGATGATGTTAACCCCCAATGTGTCCTCGTTAGAGGTGCGGATTCCAACCTGAACCGAACGCGCCGGGTCGATCAGCCCCATCTTTACCGCCTTGTAAAACATGGTGCCATGATCGACGCGATCCATGTCGTCATCGGCCCATGTATCGGTGTGGGCATCAAATTGCAGTAGCGACATCGGGCCATATTTCTCAGCGTAGGCCTGTAGAATCGGGAAGGTGATGTAGTGATCCCCGCCCAACACGACCGAGGCCACATCCCCCGCCAAAATCCCCGCGATATGCGCCTTCAACGCCGCCGGAAAGGCCAGGATATTGGCATAATCAAACGCCAGATCGCCATAATCAACGATCGCCAGCTCGCTTAGCGGATCATAGGGCCAGCCATAGGGCGCATCCGGGCTTTGCAGCGTGCTTGCCTCGCGGATCGCCCGCGGTCCCAGCCGGGTGCCGGGGCGGTTGGTGACGGCCTGATCAAACGGCACGCCGGTCACGGCAATGTCCACCCCGCGCAGATCCTTGGTATAGCGACGGCGCAGAAAGGACGTGGCCCCGCCAAAGGTGTTCTCATGCGTTAATCCACGTAAGCTTTGACGTGTAAACGCTTGGTCTACCTGATCTTTTGCATCTTCCAATGCCATTATACAAACTCCGCCGTGCCAAGTTTGGGCGGGTTCAGAGGCTGTGCCCGCTCCACCAACCGCACAAAGAACGAGGCCCCCACCGGGGCTATGTCGTCGTTGAAATTATACTTGGGGTGGTGCAGGCCTGCGCTGTCGCCCTGACCCAGAAACAGATAGGCACCGGGGCGCGATTCCAGCAGATACGAGAAATCCTCGGCCCCCATGCGCGGGGCGGTATCGTCCGAAACCTGCGCGTCGCCAACCACTTCGCGCGCGACCTGCGCGGCAAATTCCGCGCGGTTGGCGTCATTCACCAGCGGCGGATAGCCATATTCATAGTCCAGCTCGGCGCTGACCCCGTAACTTGCCGCCTGCCCCTGTACGATTTCGCCCAGCCGCTTGACCACCATCGCCTGCACGTCCTTGTTGAAGGTGCGCACCGTGCCGTTGATATAGGCGGTGTCGGGAACCACATTATCGACCGAGCCGGTGTGGATCTGCGTCACCGATATCACCAGCCGTTCGGCGGGGTCGTGGTTGCGGCTGGTAATGGTCTGGATCGCCTGCACAATGCCACAGGCGGCCACCACCGGATCGACGCATTCAGAGGGGCGCGCGCCATGCCCGCCCTGCCCCTGAATGCGGATATGCATGGTATCAGCCGCCGCCATGACCGGCCCCGGCCCGGTGTGAAACGTCCCGAATTCCAGCCCCGGCCCGTTGTGGATGGCAAACACCTGGGCGATGTCGAACCTCTCCATCATGCCCTCTTCGACCATGATCCGCCCGCCGCCTATCGCCTCTTCGGCAGGTTGAAAGATCAACGCGACGCGGCCCGCGAAATTCCGCGTCTCGGCCAGATAACGCGCCGCCCCCAGCAACATTGCCGTGTGGCCGTCGTGGCCGCAGGCGTGCATGCGACCCTCGTTTGTACTGGCATAGTCCAGCCCGGTTTCCTCGGTGATCGGCAAGGCGTCCATGTCGGCGCGCAGGCCAATCGTCGGCCCCGTGCCGGAGCCGTTGATGATTGCCACCATGCCCGATGTGGCAATGCCCTCGTGCAGTTCATCCACACCGATTTCGCGCAACCGCTCGGCCACAAACGCCGCCGTTTCCGGCAAATCCAGCGCCAGTTCCGGGATTGTATGCAGATGCTGGCGCCACGCGGCCATGTCGGGCGCGAATTCGGCGATACGATTGACGACGGGCATGGGCTGGACTCCTGTGGTCGCATTGGGGATTGATGCATCTGACACCGGAATGAAAGCCGCCGCAATGCCAGAAATCTCTCTTATCCACGACCCGGACGCAGGCATCGAACGTCTGCTGGAAATCATGCGCCGCCTGCGTGACCCCGACAGCGGGTGCCCGTGGGATATCGAACAGGATTTCGCCTCGATCGCGCCCTATACGATCGAGGAAGCCTATGAGGTCGCCGATGCGATCGAACGGCGCGCATGGGATGAATTGCCGGGCGAGTTGGGTGATTTGTTGCTGCAAACGGTCTATCACACGCAGATGGGCGCAGAGGCCGGGCAATTCACCTTTCAAACGGTCGTGCGCGCAATCAGTGACAAGATGGTGGCGCGTCATCCGCATGTGTTTGGCGACGATTCGCGCGATAAATCCGCCGAACAGCAGACAAAGGACTGGGAAGCGATCAAAGCCGCCGAGCGGTCGGGCAAGGCGCAAATGGGCGCGTTGGATGGGGTGGCGGCGAACCTTCCGGCGTTGCTGCGGGCGGTAAAGCTGCAAAATCGCGCGGCGCGGGTGGGGTTTGACTGGCCCGATGCGGGGCAGGTTGTTGACAAGATCGTCGAAGAAGCTGGCGAGTTGGTCGAGGCGCGCGATTTGCACGACGTGGACAAGATGGAGGATGAATTTGGCGATTTGCTGTTTGTAATGGCCAATCTGGCGCGTCATCTGGGCGTTGATCCCGAGGCGGCCCTGCGGCGCACCAACGCCAAGTTCATTCGCCGGTTTGCGGCGGTCGAGGCGCGGTTGGACGCCATCGGCAGGAAACCGCAGGACAGCGATCTTGAAGAGATGGACGCGCTGTGGGATGCAGTGAAACGGGATGAACACCGGGGAAAAACAGGGGACTGACATGAGCGCACGCAAAATCATCATCGACACCGATCCGGGTCAGGACGACGCGGTGGCAATCCTTCTGGCGCTGGCCAGCCCCGACGAAATCGAGGTTCTGGGCCTGACCGCGGTGGCCGGCAACGTGCCTTTGGCGCTGACCCACAAGAACGCGCGGATCATTTGCGAACTGGCCGGGCGCGCGGATGTGCCGGTTTACGCAGGCTGCGACGCGCCGATGAGTCGCCCCTTGGTGACGGCGGAACATGTGCATGGCAAAACCGGGCTGGACGGGCCGGACCTGCCCGATCCGGTGATGGGCCTAGCGGATGGCCACGCGGTCGATTACATCATCGAAACCCTGCGCGCGCAGGATGCCGGGACGGTCACGCTTTGCCCGCTGGGACCGCTGACAAACATCGCCATGGCGTTCCAAAAGGCCCCGGATATCGTCGCCAAGGTGCAGGAAATCGTGCTGATGGGCGGGGCCTATTTTGAGGTTGGCAACATCACCCCCACCGCAGAATTCAACATTTATGTCGACCCGGAAGCCGCTGAAATCGTGTTCAAATCTGGCGCGCCGATCACCGTGGTTCCGCTGGATGTGACGCACAAGGCGCTGGTGACACCGGCGCGCAATGCAGCCTTTCGCGCGATTGGCACGCCGGTTGGGATTGCCGTGGGGAAAATGACCGATTTCTTTGAACGTTTTGACAAGGAAAAATACGCCAGCCCCGGCGCGCCGCTGCATGACCCCTGCGTCACCGCCTATTTGATCCAACCCGATCTGTTCACCGGGCGCCACATCAACGTGGAAATCGAAACCCGGTCCGATCTGACCCTTGGCATGACCGTGGCCGACTGGTGGGGCGTCACTGATCGCACACCCAACGCCATGTTCCTTGGCGATGTGGATGCGGATGGGTTCTTTGCCCTGCTCACCGAACGGCTGGCCCGACTATGAGCGCGGCGCTGCATCTGGCCAAACCGGACGACCTTGACCGGCTGTGCGCGCTGGCCGCTGCCTGCCACACCGAAGTCGGCCTCAACAGCAGCGACGAGACCCGCCGCGCCGGGATCGCGCCGTTGCTGGACGGGGTGCCGCACGGGGTCGCCTATCTGATCGGGCCTGCGCGTGCGCCAATGGGTTATGTGATCGTCAGCTTTGGCTGGTCGGTGGAACTGGGCGGCATGAACGGGGTCCTTGACGGTATCTACCTGCGCCCTGCCGTACGCGGGCGCGGCATTGCCACAGAGATCCTTGTCGCCCTGCCCAAAGCCCTTGCCGGGGCTGGTCTTATCGCCCTGAATTTGGAAGTGGACCCGGCAAATGAGCGCGCCTTACGTCTGTATACGCGCGCCGGTTTCAAACAGAGTGGCGGCGGAATTCAGATGAGAAAACCGCTGTAACTATCTGTAACCCTTCTGTAATCCTTTCGCACATGGTGCGTCGGCCTAAGACCGCAACACCGACTTTCCGGCATATTCGGCCACTTCACCCAACGCTTCTTCGATGCGGATCAGTTGGTTGTATTTGGCCAGCCGGTCCGAGCGCGCCAACGATCCGGTCTTGATCTGACCGCAGTTGGTAGCAACTGCCAGATCGGCGATGGTGGCGTCTTCTGTTTCGCCGGAACGGTGGCTCATTACATTGGTGAACCCGGCACGGTGGGCCATATCAACCGCATTAAGTGTCTCGGTCAACGTGCCGATTTGATTGACTTTTACCAGCATAGAGTTGGCGCACCCCCGTTCGATCCCCATGGCCAGCCGCGCAGGGTTGGTGACAAACAGATCATCCCCCACCAGTTGCAGCTTGTCGCCCAGTTCGTCGGTCAGCGCCTTCCAGCCGTCCCAGTCATCCTCGGCCATGCCATCCTCTATTGAGATGATCGGATAATCCGCCGCAAGGGCCGCCAGATAGGCCACGTTTTCGTCTGAACTCAGGGTTTTGCCTTCGCCGGCCATCACATACTTGCCATCGCGGTAATATTCGGTCGCGGCGCAATCCATCGCCAGATAGATATCCTCGCCCGGCCTGTACCCGGCCTTTTCCACTGATTTCAGAATGAAATCAAGTGCATCGCGGGCAGAGTTGATGTTGGGCGCAAAGCCGCCCTCGTCACCGATCCCGGTGTTCAGACCGGCGGCGCTCAGCTCTTTCTTGAGGGTATGGAACACTTCGGACCCCATGCGCACGGCCTCGCGGATGTTGTCCGCACTGACCGGCATGATCATGAATTCCTGAATATCGATGGGGTTGTCCGCATGTTCGCCGCCGTTGATGATGTTCATCATCGGCACCGGCAATATCCGCGCGGCGGTGCCGCCCACATAGCGATGCAGGGGCTGCGTGGTGAAATCTGCCGCCGCCTTGGCCACGGCCAGCGACACGCCCAGGATCGCGTTGGCCCCCAGCCGTCCCTTGTTCTCGGTGCCGTCCAGGTCAATCATCATGCCGTCGATCGCCACTTGTTCGGTGGCGTCCAGCCCCACCAGTTCCTCGGCGATTTCCCCGTTGACGGCCGCGACCGCCTCAAGGACGCCCTTGCCCAGATAGCGCGCCTTGTCGCCGTCGCGCTTTTCCACCGCTTCATGCACGCCGGTAGAGGCACCCGATGGCACGGCCGCGCGGCCCATGGTTCCATCCTCAAGGATCACATCGACCTCGACCGTGGGATTGCCGCGGCTGTCAAGGATTTCGCGGGCGTGGATGTCGATGATGGTGCTCATGGGAGTTGTCCTAACTGGTTGGCCTGACTGCGTCATACCGCCCGCAGCGCCAGAGGAAAAGAGGTGTCAGCCGCGCACCCGCAATTTGCGTTCGCGCCACACTGAATAAATCCCCGACCCAACGATGATCGCCGAGCCGATCAGCATCAGCGCGTCGGGGCGTTCGCCAAACACCGTCATCCCGACCACCAGCGCGAACACCAGCCGCGAATAGCGGAACGGCGACACATAGGACACTTCGCCAACCCGCATGGCCGCAACGATGGCGTAGTACGACACCACGCCCAGCAAAACCATGCCACTTAACTGGGCAAGGATCATCGCGGACGGCATCACAAAGGCCCGCGTACTGAACAGCGACAACAGGACCGAGGCCGGCACCAGTGTCAGAAACCCCAGAAAACTAAGCTGATAGGACGAGATCGCCGTCGGTGCCACCCGCGTCATCAGATCGCGCAGCGACAGGCCGACCACCCCCATCACCGCAAACAGCGACAGCGCGTTGAACCCGTCCATGCCGGGGCGGATCACCAACAAGACACCAAGGAAACCGGCGGCAATCGCGCTCCACCGGCGCCAGCCTACCGGTTCTTTCAGGAACATTGCCGCGCCCAAGGTCACCGCAAGCGGCGTCGCCTGAAGGATCGCCGAAGCCGAGGAAATCGGCGTCAGGGCAATCGCGGTCATGAACCCGATGGTGCCGACCAGTTCCCCCGCGCTGCGCAGATAGATCACCGGGTTGAGAAACGAGCGCGCCAGCAAAGGCTGGCCCCGCGACAGGGTCAGCGCGGCAAACACCA
>NVQY01000068.1 GCA_002400675.1 Paracoccaceae bacterium
ATATCGCCGAGCCGAACGCGCTGATCTGTTTTGCCGGGCCACGGGTGATTGAACAAACCATCCGTGAAAAGCTGCCCGAGGGGTTTCAGCGGTCGGAATACCTGCTGGATCACGGCATGTTGGACCGGGTGACCAAACGCGGCGACATGCGCGAGGAACTGATCACCATCACCCGCATGTTGATGGGCCTGCCGCCTGCCGTGCGAGGCGATCTGCCGCCGCCGGACCCGGACAAGGACACGATGTCTGATGCGACAAAGCCGGAAACGGCTGAGGAGCAGACGGCAACCGGTGATACTCCGGCCACATGAGCACGGCAAAATCGGACATCATCCTTGAACGGATGATGGCGCTGCATCCCAAGATCATCGACCTGACGCTGGATCGCATGTGGCGTTTGCTGCATGGGCTGGGTGATCCGCAGGATAAATTGCCGCCGGTGATCCATATCGCGGGCACCAATGGCAAAGGGTCGACGCTGGCGATGATCCGCGCCGGGATAGAGGCGGCGGGTTTGCGCGCGCATGCCTATACCTCGCCGCATCTGGCGCGGTTCCATGAACGCATTCGGGTGGCTGGTCAGCTGATTTCCGAGGCCGACCTGAGCACGACGCTGGACACCTGTTGCACCGCCAATGGCACTGAGGCGATTACCTATTTTGAGATCACCACCTGCGCGGGGCTGCTGGCGTTTTCCCGCACGCCGGCGGATTTCACCCTGCTTGAGGTGGGATTGGGCGGGCGGCTGGATGCGACAAACGTAATTGCCGCGCCAAAGCTGACGATCATCACTCCGATCTCGATTGATCATACCCAGTATCTTGGCGAAACACTGGCGGAAATCGCCTTTGAAAAGGCCGGTATCCTGAAAAATGGGGTGCCCTGCGTTGTCGCCCCGCAACCGGACGAGGTGATGGAGGTGATCGAACGACAGGCCGCACGCGTCGGCGCGCCGTTGATCGCGCATGGTCAGCACTGGCATGTAACGTCTGAACGGGGCCGGTTGGTATATCAGGACGAGGTTGGCCTGTGCGACCTACCCCTGCCCAACCTGCGCGGCGCGCATCAGATCGCCAACGCCGGCGCGGCGCTGGCGGCGTTGCGGTTTCTGGCGTTAGGCGACGTGGCCTATGAGGCGGCGGTGACGCAGGCCGAATGGCCCGCACGGATGCAGCGTCTGGTGTCCGGCCCGCTGTTTGACGCCGCGCCACTGGCCGAACTGTGGCTCGACGGGGGTCATAATGCCGCCGCGGGGGCGGCGCTGGGCGCGCATCTGGCGACCTTGCCATCCCGGCCCACGCATCTGATCTGTGGTATGCTGAACACCAAGGACGTGACCGGCTATCTCGCCCCGCTGGCGGCGCAGGCCGATAGCTTGATGGCAGTTTCCATTCCCGGCGAAATCAACACGCTCAGCGCGCGTGACACCGCCAACGCCGCCCGTGCGGTGGGTTTGAAAGCGGGCGAAGCGGCCAGCGTATCACAGGCGCTGGATATGATCCTTGACCGGGAACCGGCGGCGCGAATCCTGATCTGCGGGTCGCTGTATCTGGCGGGGGCGGTGCTGCGCGAGAACGGCTGAAAAAGAGTAATGCTTGTGTAATTACGCGGGATCGCGCAACATCTTCAAATATTAATTACTATTTTTTGAGGGTATTATGGCTGTTTTCAAAGAAGGTTCCAAGGGGACGGATGTCAAGAACATCCAGACGCTGCTGAACAAGGCAGGGGCAAAACCAAAGCTGAAGGTTGACGGTATATTCGGGTCTCTGACCAATGCCGCAGTTCGCGCGTTCCAGAAAAAATGCAAGCTGAAGCCGGATGGGAAAATTGGTACAAAAACCATGCCGGTACTGGAATATGGCGGGCCGCTGCCAGTCATGACGGTGCCCGATGCGGCAAAGCGGATCGCCCATGGCAAGAAGGCCCGAGAGCATAACAAGATCATGGTCAAGTGTTATTCAGAAATGGAAAAATCCATGGCGAAACTAGCCTCGGTCGCAGCCAAGGAAACGCCCAACGCCAAATCCCTTATTGCAGCCAATCAGGCGATTTGGGATAAAACACAAGTAATGGCAACAGAGATAGTCGCCAAGCAGGTCGAGTTCGAAAAGCTAATCAGAACCTCGCCGAAAAAAGCGGAAAAACTGGCCAAGGAATGTGAGGTGTTGTATGCCAAGCTCACGGCTTTTGCCAAGGCCAACCTGTCGCCGAACCTGAAGGCCGCCAACGCCAGCTTTCGTGCGGTCCGTGACCAGATGGACGCCACCCGCGAAATTTATAAGGCCAAGTCCGAAGAGATTCACAAACACTTTGATCAGGCCATGGCTAAGATCAATAAATGAATTGGTGATCTGGCCCGCTCAGACCGCCCAGTCCGCGCCTTGCATTTCCCGCAACCGGCTGGCGGTGCGGTTGAATTCGAACAGGCCTTCGCCTTCGACATAAAGCATCTCTGGTTCCGCCGCCGCCGAACAGATCAGCCGCACGCGGGCCTCGTATAGGGCGTCGATCAGGGTCACAAACCGCTTGGCCTCGTTAAAGTTCGAGCGGGACAGGCGCGGGATGTCCTCTAGCACCAGAACCTTGATGGCATCGGCCAGCGCCAGATAATCCGCCGGGCCAAGCATCCGGCCACACAAGTCATAAAACGTCGCCCGCGCCACGCCGTTGCGAAACGCCGGAAGGGTCAGTGTGCGTCCCTTGACGTGCAAGGTCAGCGGCGCGGCGTCGCCCCCCGACAGGTCCTGCCACACGGCGCGGATGGCATCGCGGGTTTGCGGGCTGATCGGGGTGAAATAGACCCGTGACCCTTGCAGGCGGTTGCGGCGATAATCGGTTGGGCTGATCAGTTCGCGCACGTTCATGCGGGCCTTGATCAGGTCGATGAACGGCAGGAACAACTGCCGGTTCAGCCCGTGTTCATAAAGATCGTCGGGGGGGCGGTTCGAGGTGGTGACGACCACGACGCCGGCGATGAAAAGCGCCTCGAACAGGCGGCCGACGATCATCGCGTCGGTGATGTCGCTGATCTGCATTTCGTCAAAGGCCAACAGGCGGATGCCTGCGGCAATACCGGCGGCAACCGGGGCGATACCATCCTGTTCTCCGCGTTGCCGCGCGGCGTGCAGGGCGCTGTGGGTTTCTTGCATGAAGGCATGAAAATGCACCCGCCGGGCCGGAATATCGGCCAGAGTATCGACAAACAGGTCCATCAGCATCGACTTGCCGGTGCCGACCCCGCCCCACAGGTACAGGCCCTTGGGCGGCTCGGGCGGCTTGCGGAACAGGCCGCGTTTCACCGGGGCGGCCAGGGCCATGCGAATGCGCTCAAACTCGGGCAACAGGGCGATCTGCGCCGCGTCGCGATGCAGCTTTCCGGCAGCCACCAGCGCGTCATATTGGTCGATAAGAGGCGTATTCATACCCCCCGGATACCGCGCGCCGGATCAGGAGTCGATTGTTGCAAGGAACTCTTTTATCGCGATATTCACCGCCTCGGGTTGTTCAAGGGTCATACTGTGGCCGGCCTTGGGGATGCGCAGGAATTTCGATCCAGGGATCGCCTTGTGCATCCGTTCCGGSCCACGGGGTCGGACGGCGACGTCTTCGTCACCGGATAAGATAAGGGTCGGGGTTTTGATGCGGCCCAGTTCGTCGTAGAGGCTGGGGCGTTCGATGATGCTGGCGACCGTGCGGGTGGTCCCCCAACGATCCCCCGCCGCGATCTGCCGGCGCCAGAAATTCCGCTCCATGGCCCGGTCCGGGTCGTTCATGAACGTCTGGCCAAACAAGATCGGCATCACCTGATTAACCGCTAGTTTCAGCCCGAATATCCGCGCCAGCAAGTTCAGCCGCCGGTATCTGGCCCGGCTTTTGCGCGGCTCGGGGTCCGCATCGCCGTTGATAATCACCAGCGAGCGCAAAAGGTCCGGTCGCCAAAGCGCCAGCCGCAATCCCACAGCCGCGCCCAGTGATACCCCGACAAAGTGGCAGGGACCGATTCCCAGCGTTTCGATCAGGTCCAGACCGTCTTTGGCAAGGGTATCCATATCGTAGCCGGATTTGGGCACGGCGCTGCGCCCTTGTCCGCGATGATCATAGACCACGCACCGGTATTGACGGTTCAGCGCGGCGACCTGAGGGTCGAACATGACTCCGCTGATCAGCATGCCGTGCGCGAACACGATCGCCTCTGATCCATCACCGCTGTCAGCGACGTGCAAGTCAACATTGTTAATCCGCATTAATGCTATCCCCGTTGAAATGCGTTCTTGCGCCAAAGGTTAACAGATATTTGGCTCGCCGTCGCGGCGTTTTAGTTAACAAATTGTGGAAATTGCCTGTTGCCACGGCGGCGCGCGCTGAATTTGGGCATTGGTGGTGGGGGCTGAAGCTAATGGGTTAAGCAGGAAACCCGCTAGTTCAAACCGTCATGCAGGGCGTCTGAAATGGAGGCCAACACGTTGCTTGTGTGGGTGTATGTCAACCCGTGGCCGGCCCCTTGGATGGTGTCCTGGCGGGCGTGGCGGCTCCATTGGGTCAAGGTTCCCATGGCGGACAGGGGGATGATATTATCCTCGCGGCCCCAGATCGCCAACACCGGGATGCCGGCCCGGTGGACGGCGTTGTGTTCGTCCTCTTGTGGGCGTGACAGGATGCCCCGCACGCTGGACAGGACCGCAGGGATGAACCCGCGATAGCGCAGTTCGTTCTGTTGCAGATCAACTATGTTTTCGACCGAAGTCGGCAGGTCACGCTCTGCTTCGGTGCCCTTTCGGTGCTGGCGGGCAAACAAAGCCAGCATCAGCCAGTCGCCAATCCCTTTGGTTCGGGTGATAAACCGGATCAAAGGGGTTGACCCGATCCCCATGCCAGCCGGGGCCAACAGCACAAGATGGCGGATCTTGTCCGGGTGGGCGGCGGCAAAACTGGTGGCGATGGCCCCGCCCATGGAATAGCCTAGCAGGGTGATGTTGCCTTCAACCCCTTGATCCGTCAACAGATCATCCAGTTGGCGCAGGAAAAATTCCTTGTCCTGAAGGCCCGCAATCCGGTCGGAATACCCACGCCCGTAGAGATCATAGATCAGCACCCGGAACCCCATTTTTGCCAGACCCTGCGCCAAGCCAAGCCAGACAAACGACGGGGTGGTCAGCCCATGCACGCACACCGCCACCGGCCCACGAATGGGGCCGATCCATTGGTAATGGGTGACGCCTTGGGAAAGGGTGGCAAGGTCGCCGGGGGCGGTGCTGCGGGCTTTGGCGTTCATCGGTTTGCGCGAGGCCTCGACGATCAGCGGCAGGGCGAGGATCACCAGAATCAGGATCAGTGCCGGGATCATTGTGCGGCCTGCCATTTGTCCAGAATGTGCCGGCTGGTCATCAGGTCCAGATGTGCGCCGCCGCCGTTCTTGAACAGGGTGATGTCATCGTCCCCGTGCCGGGTGAACCTGTCGATCGTGTAATAATCGGCGATCAGGTCGTCTTTGGTCAGGACTCCGTTGGCGATCGGGATTTTCAGCTCGCCGATATGGTCGATGGTGGTGTCAAAGCTGTCGACAAAGACGCGGGCGCGTTTCAGGGCGCTGTCGTCCACTTCGCGCATGTCGGGGCGATAGGCGCCGATCAGGTTGATGTGCTGACCGGGGCGCAGCCAATCGCCAAGGATCACCGGCTCACTTGACATGGTGGCGCTGACCACGATGTCGGCCCGGCGCACCGCACCTTCCAGATCATCGGTGACGGTCAGGCCGGGGATGGTGTCGGCCAAGAGTTGTGCCTTGGCGGCGGTGCGGTTCCAGATACGCAGGCGGGCATCGGGGAAGCCGGCGGAAAAGGCGGCGCACAAGGACCGGCCGACGGTGCCCGCCCCGACAATCAGGATTTCACGCGCGTCCGGGCGGGCCAGTTTGCGGGCGGCCAAAAGGCTGTCTCCGGCGGTTTTCCATTTGGTGACCAGATGAAAGTCGATCAAGGCGCTAAGCGTTCCGTCGCGATCCGAATAGAGGCAGACCGCGCCATTGATCATCGGTTTGGCCTTGCCCGGATTGCCAGGGAAGATTGTCGCGGTCTTGACGGCCATTCCCAGCCCGTCGATCCACGCCGCACGGGTCAGCATGGTGWCGGGGTCGCGGTAAAGGAAGGTGTCGCCAATTTCGGCCTTGGGCAGGGAGTGGCCCTGTTCCAATGCGTCGGTCAGGTCCAGCCAGTTCAGCAGGGCATCGCCCTGATCAAWGGGSATAAAGGGAAAGTTCATGCGGCTTCTTCCTTGCTTAGCAGGCCGGCCTGCACCAGTCGGTCGGCCCAGCCTTGCGGGCCTTCGAACAGATGCACCTGCCAGCCACGGCTTGCTGCCATGTCGATGTTGTCTTGCCGGTCATCGGTAAAGATAAGTGCCTCGGGGGCGACGCCACACCCGGCTTCGAGCATTTGGTAAAACCCCGGGTCCGGTTTCATGATCTTTTTGTGCCCGGAGATGTAATGCTGGTCGAAATCACGCAGGAAAGGATAGTGATCAGCGGCCAACTCAAAGCTTTGCACGCCAAAATTGGTAAGCGACAATACCGGCACGCCCTTGGCTTGCAAGGTCTGCATCAGACGGACCGAATGGGGGATGACCGGTGTGGCCATTTCCAGCCAGCGGTCATGCCACAGGCGGATTTCATCGCGCCAGTCCGGGTGCTGGTCGGCCAGCGCGTAGATAGTATCGGTGAACGGCGCGCCAAGGTCGATGGAGTCGTTYATCGTGTGCAAATCCACCTCGCTGAACAGGGCTGTGCGCCGTTCAGGGCCGATGACACTGTCGAAAAATTCCTCTGGGTGCCATTCAAGCAGGACATTGCCGATATCAAATACCACGGCTTTTGGGTGCATGTTGACCTCCTCCGATGTGCCCAAGAATTTTAAGCAAAATTCTTGGGAAATTTCTTACTTTAAGAAATTTGGGTGCGCGGGGATTTGCCCGCGGCCCTGATTTCACGTTCCAGTACATCCAGAAAACGGGAGCGGTCGGATTTTGTAAAGGGTTTCCCGCCACCGCCCGCGCCAAGGGGGTTGGCCGCGCGCATATCCGCCATCAGGTCGCGCATGGCAAGTTGCTGGCCGATGTTGCGCTCGCTGAACACATCCCCGTTGTGGCGTAGCACGCGGGCACCGGTGGCGATGCATTTGGCGGCCAGCGGTATGTCACCAGTGACCACCACATCGCCTGGCCCGCAGCGATCGGCGATCCACATGTCCGCCACGTCGGCACCGGCGTCAACGATCACCGTTTCAACCAGCGGATTTTGCGACGGGCGCAGGCCGCCGTTCGAGACGACATACATCTTCATCTTGTGCCGGGTTGCCACGCGTTCGGCCTCTTCTTTGACCGGGCAGGCGTCGGCGTCGATGTAAAGCGCGCTCATCCCCAGAGGGCTTCGGCGTGGAAGGTCACGTGGTCTTCGATAAAGCTGGAGACAAAGAAATAGCTGTGGTCGTATCCCGGTTGCAGGCGCAGCGTTGCTTGTTGGCGGCGTTTGGCGATGGCCGATGCCAGTGCTTCGGGGCGTAGGTGGTCAAGGAACTGATCCGCGGTGCCGGTGTCGATCAGGATGGGACCGTCAAAGCCGGATTGCTGCATCATCAGCGTTGCGTCATGGCGCGCCCATGTCGTTTCATCCGTACCAAGGTAGGCGGTCAGTTGTTTGCGGCCCCAATCGGTTGTGGATGGGTTGCAGATCGGCGCGAAGGCAGACACCGAGCGGAACCGGCCCGGCAGGTTCATCGCCAGCGTTAATGCGCCGTGGCCGCCCATGGAGTGGCCGGTGATGGATTGGCGGGTGGGATCGATGGCGAAGTTTGTTGTCAGCAGGGCGGGCAGTTCATCAGCCAGATAGGCCCACATCTGGAAATGTGCGGACCACGGGAGCTGGGTGGCGTTGACGTAAAACCCGGCCCCTTGGCCGAGGTCATAGGCATCGTCATCGGCCACGCCTTGGCCGCGCGGTGAGGTGTCGGGAAAGACCAGCGCGATGCCTTGTTCGGCGGCCCTCATCTGTGCGCCCGCTTTGACCATTGCGTTTTCATGGGTGCAGGTCAGGCCGGACAGGTACCACAGGATTGGCACCGGGCCGTCCTGTGCCTCGCGCGGGAGGAATAGTCCGAAGGTCATGTCGCAGTTGCAGCTTGAGGAGGCATGACGGTAGACGCCCTGGATCCCGTCAAAGCATTTGTTTTCGGAAATGGTTTCCATGTCGCGTTCCTTTTTGTTGGTTGGGTATCGCTAGCGGGCGGGTGTGCCAAGGTCCAGCGTCAGACCCTCCGGGGGGAGTATTTATGACAAGAAGAAATTCAGGAGGGGGAGATGAGGGCGATTATTACGGGGACGCTGAGGATGCTGGCGAGGGTGGAGAGCAGGATTGCCGCCGACACGCGGTGCGGGGCGATGCCGTAATGTTGCGCCAACATATAGACGTTGCCGGCCACGGGCAGGGCGGCGGCAGAGATGACGATTGTGGCGGAGAACCGGTCGAGCGGGAACAGGAACAGCACGCCGATGGCCACGAACGCCGGGTGCAGTGTCAGTTTGCAAAAGCTGAGCCACAGGGCGATTTCCACCCGCTCGGCGGATTTACGCGCCAAGGATGCGCCGATGGCGAACAAGGCACCGGGGGTGGCGGCGCCGCCGAGGATCACCAGGAAATCGTTGAGCGGGGTGGGGATTGGCAACGACAGCGTCGACCAGATCAGGCCCAGTGTAATCGACACGATCATCGGGTTGCGCAGCAGGCCCATGGCGATTGAGCGCAGCACCCGCAGGCTGATTTGTCCGTCGCGTCCGCCGTTTATCAGGATTACGATCAGGCTGGAGAACACGATCAGGTCGGTGGCCAGCACCAGCATGACGGGGCCGATAGAGGCTTCTCCGAACAGCAGCACGAACATCGGCAGGCCGAGAAAGCCGACGTTGCCGATGACCGCGCATTGGGCCTCAATTGCCGCCGTGGGCACGTCGAGTTTGCGCAGAAAGCCGACGATTGTGGCGATGCCGTAGACAAAGGCGGTGCCCCACAGGTAGCCGGCCACGAGGCGTCCGTTAAAGACTTCGCTGATCGGCAGGGTTGCGGCAAAGCGGAACAGCATCGCCGAGAGCGCAAAGAAGAACACGAATTTGGTGAGGTAGGCGGTGGCTTGTTCGGGGAAAAACCCACTACGCCCGGCCCAGTACCCCAGGCCGATCAGTGCAAAGAACGGCAATGTTTGCAGGAATATATCAATCATCGCCGCTATGGTTACCGTGCGTCAGAGGGGGGTTCAATGGGGCGGTTAACCAGAGCCGATCAGGATGCCCGCGCCCAGCACCAGCGCACCGCCCAGAACCACCTGAAACGCGGCGCGGAAAAACGGTGTTTCCATGTATTTGTTCTGAATCCATGCAATCGCCCAGAGTTCGATGAACACCACCACAAAGGCAATCATCGTTGCGGTCCAGAAATCGGTGATCAGATAGGGTAGGGCATGGCCCAACCCGCCCACGGTGGTCATCACCCCCGAGGCAACCCCACGTTTGGTCGGTGATCCGCGACCGGACAATTCGCCATCATCCGAGGCCGCCTCGGTAAAGCCCATAGAGATGCCCGCCCCGACCGAGGCGGCGATCCCTACAAGGAAGGTGGTCCAGGTGTCTTGCGTGGCAAACGCGGTGGCAAAGATCGGCGCGAGGGTGGATACCGACCCGTCCATCAGCCCGGCAAGCCCCGGTTGCACCCATGTCAGGATGAACTGACGGTGGGCGATGGCGTCCTCAGTCCCTTTGGTGTCATCGTCGAGAAAGTCCTGCGACAGGGTGGCGGCCTTGCTTTGATGTCCGGCCTCGGCGGCGGCCAGATCGCCCAGCAGTTTGCGGGTGGCCGCGTCGCTGGTGCGGGCGGCGGCGGCGAGGTAAAAGTGTTCGGCGTCACGCTCCATCCCTTCGGCCTCGGCGCGGATGCGTTCCAGCCCGAGGTTTTCGATCAGCCAGACCGGGCGCAGGGCGTAGAACCCGGCCACATGTTCGCGTCGGATCAGCGGGATGGTTTTGCCGAATCGCGACGTATGCAGGTCGATCAGCAGGGCGCGGTGGGTGTCCTCTTCGGCGGCCATGGCGTCAAAAAGCTTGGCGCTGGCCGGATAATCGGCGCGCAGACGTTCGGCGTAGCCGCGGTAGATGCGCGCATCGTCCTCTTCCGAAGATATCGCGAGGGCGATGATTTCCTGTTCAGTAAGATCGCGGAACCGTTTGCGCTGGCGAAAGAAACTCATGGGGGTAGCCTCAATTTAGAATTATTCTAAATATAACGGTTGCGTGACTGCGGACAAGAGTTAAAAGGGGGTGGTTGTTTGATCTGAACTGTTCAGTTTATATTCGCAACCATACAGTTCCGTCGGAGACGCAATGAGCGACACAACAACGATTGTGCGGACAGGCCGCAAGTTTGAACAGGTTCTTGCCGGGGCCCGTGAAGTGTTCATGGCGGACGGGTTCGAGGTCGCAAGCGTCGACGAAATTGCCCGTGTGGCGGGGGTGTCCAAGGCGACGCTGTACAGCTATTTCCCGGATAAGCGCCAGTTGTTCATGGAAGTGGCGAACACCGAATGCACCTTGATGGCCGACCGGACCCTTGAATTGGTCGGCGAAGGCCAACCGCCGCGCGAAGTTCTGACCGTTGCCGCCGCGCAATTGATACGCTTTTTGCTATCCGATTTTGCCCAGCAGTGTTTTCGCATCTGTGTGGCCGAACGCGACCGGTTTCCCGAACTGGGGCGGGCGTTTTACGCGGCAGGCCCGGACATGGGGCGCCGTCGTCTGGCCGAATATCTGAGTACGGCCGTGGAGAACCGCGAACTGGCGATCGAAAACGTCGACATGGCGGCCGAGCAATTCTCAGAATTGTGCAAGGTCAAGCTGTGGGCGAGGGCGGTGTTTGGCATTCAGGACAAGTTCGGCGACGACGAGATCGACGAAGTGGTGCATTACGCCGTCGATATGTTCATGGCACGCTACGGCGTCTAGGGTCAGGACCCATTAATCCTGTACCATCAGTTTCCGTTGGAAGCCCTTAATGCAATGAATTCAAACGACACATAGAACCACTATGCTTTCGTTTGAATGAAGCCGCAGGAA
>NVQY01000069.1 GCA_002400675.1 Paracoccaceae bacterium
GATCAAGACCGATCTGATCAATGCCGGCGCGCGCTATGAAGACAGCGAAGTGGTGGTCGATAATGGGCTCATTACCTCGCGCAACCCGGGCGATCTCGACGCGTTCTGCGCCAAGATCATCGAAGAGGTCCGCGAAGGTCTGAAAGCCGCGCAGATCGCCGCATTGAAGAAAACCAGCCGCTTGCGGGTGCTGGTCGGCGAAGAATTCCACCCGGTTCTGCGCATGTGGAAAGACGGGTTCGCGGTCGAAGAAGACACCGCGCCGATGATGCGCGGGTTGGTCGATATCTATGACGGCGGGCACCATATCTACCAATGCCTTATCGTTGCCTCAGAGGCGGAAGAGGGCGAAATGTGCTATGAATTCAAGCGTAACACCACCGCGCAGGACCAGGCACCGCTCGATTTTTATCGCGATGCACAGGCCCCGGTCGGGTTGCTGGAATAGGGCACCCCTATTGCAGATCGCCAAAGGCTGCGCGCATCCGCTCGCACGCCTCTTTGACGCGTGATCGCTGTGTGCCAAAGTTGAAACGCACAAAATTCTCGCCGCCCGGACCAAAAGTGTCGCCATGGTTTACGGCGATTTTCGCCACCTGCTCCACCCGCTTGGTGAATTCCTCTGGCGTCATGCCGGTGGCGGAAAAATCGACCCACGCCAGAAATGTTGCATCCAGCGGCATCGACGTCAGGCCGGGGATGGCGGCAATCGTTTCGTCGAACATCTGGCGGTTGCCATCCAGATAGACCATCAGATCATCCACCCATTCAGCCCCTTCGGGCGAATAGGCCGCAGCGGCAACAAACTGACCAACCGAGTTCCCCGCAAGGCTTAGCGACGTCAGGCGCGCGGCGAATTTCGCGCGCATGGCGTCGTCCTCAATGATCACGTTGCCAGTGTGCAGACCGGCCACGTTAAAGGTCTTTGACGGTGCCGTCAGCATGATCACCCGATCGGCAATCGAACGGTCCACGTTTGGCATCACAATATGCTTGTGACCGGGAAACACCAGATCGTGGTGGATTTCGTCCGAGATCAGTTTCAGGTCATGGCGTTTACAGAAATCCGCCAGCCCCTGCAATTCGGCCCGGCTCCAGACCCGCCCGCCGGGATTATGCGGCGAACACAGGATCACCATGGTCTCGTTCCCGGTCATCGCCGCGTCATAGGCGGCAAAATCCATTTCATAGCGGCCATCGTTGTTGACCAGCGGGCAGTTGACCACCTCACGGCCAGCGGCGCGGATGACCTTGGCAAAGGAATGGTAAACCGGGGTGAACAACACCACGCCGTCGCCGGGGGCGGTGAATGTATCCAGACACAGGCCAATGGCATTCACCAACCCGGTTGTGGTGAAAATCCACGACGGGTCAACATGCCAGTCATGCCGGGTTTTCATCCACCACGAGATCGCCCCGTGATACTCATCGTCCAGATTGACATAGCCAAAGATACCGTGATCGACCAGCGCCTGCATCTTGTCCAACACCACCTGCGGGGCGGGAAAATCGGTGTCGGCGACCCACATGGGCAGGCCCCCGTCGGTGGGGACGCCATAGACCGCCTCCATCCTGTCCCATTTCGCGCTGTGTGTGCCAATGCGGTCGGTGATCTTGTCGAAATCCATGGGTTTTCCCGTGTAGTTTGGTCATTTTCCCCGGCAAGCTAGCCAGAATCGCGCCGGGTGCAAGGGCAGACGTTGCGACCCGTGGGGCAATCGCCTAAATGCAGGGCCTGAACGCTTTGTCCTAATGTGGTGCCCAATGCTGCTTTCCATTCTGATCCATCCCGATTCCCGCTTGAAAAAGGTCTGCGCCCCGGTGGACGACCTGACGGACGATCTGCGCCTCTTGGCCGACAACATGCTGCAAACCATGTACGAGGCTCCGGGCATCGGTCTGGCCGCGCCGCAGGTTGGCGTGTTGTCGCGGCTGATCGTGCTGGATTGCATCAAGGAAGAGGGGGCCGCGCCGCACCCCATGGCGATGTTCAACCCCGAGGTTCTGGCCGTATCGGACGAAACCAACGTCTATGACGAAGGCTGCCTGTCGATCCCCGAACAATACGCCGAAGTGACCCGCCCCGCCGAGGTCGAAGTCGCCTGGATCGACCGCGACGGCAAGGCGCAAAAACAAGTGTTCGACAAACTGTGGGCGACCTGCGTTCAGCACGAGATCGACCATCTGGATGGCAAGCTGTTCATCGACTATCTCAGACCGCTGAAACGCCAGATGATCACCCGCAAGATGCAAAAGCTGAAACGCGAACTGGCGCGCGGATGAGCGTCCTGCCGATCCTGATCTGGCCCGATACCCGCCTGCAACAGCGATGCGCCCCGGTCCGGTCCGAGCAGCTGGATGATCTGATCACCGATATGTTCGACACTATGTATGCCGCCAAGGGCCGTGGTCTCGCCGCCCCGCAAGTGGGGGTGTTAAAGCGGCTGTTCGTGATGGATTGCACATGGAAAGACGGCACGCCGTCGCCGATGGTGATGATCAATCCAACCATCATGGCGACCGAAAACGACCCCGCGACCGCCGAAGAGGGATGCCTGTCGATCCCCGGCGTACTGGTCAAGGTCACGCGCCCCAAGGCGGTGACGCTGCAATGGACCGCCCGCGAAGGCGACATTCACATGGCCGATTTCGACGGGTTCGAGGCACTCTGCATTCAGCACGAATTCGACCATCTGAACGGCGTGGTGACCTTTGACCATCTCGACCCACAGACCCGCGCCCACCTTGAAACCGAATTTCTGGAGGCGGCAAAATGACCATCCGCACCTGCCTGCCATGGCCCGACAAGCGTTTGCGCAGCGTCGCCGCCCCGGTCACCGAGATCACCGACGACATCCGCGCCATCTGGGACGACATGATAGACACGATGGAGGCGATGCCCGGCGTCGGTCTCGCCGCGCCGCAGATCGGCGTGATGTTGCGGCTGGCGGTTGTCGATGGCTCAAAGGAACGCGGGCGGGTGGTGCGTCTGGCCAACCCGGAAATCCTGCATGCGTCGATGGAATTGCGCGACCACGAAGAGGCCAGTCCGAATCTGCCGGGGATCACGGCGCTGATCAAACGCCCCCGCGCCGTGACGGTGCGGTATCTGGACGAAAACGGCGTGATCAACCGCCGCGATTTTGTCGGTTTGGACGCGACCAGCGTGCAGCACCAGATCGATCACCTGAACGGGCGGATGTTTTTCGACAACCTGTCTAAAACCAAACGCGACATGTTGCTGCGCAAGGCCCGCAAGGCGGGGATCACCCGATGAGAATAACCTTCATGGGAACCCCGGATTTCTCGGTGCCGGTGCTGGATGCGCTGGTTGATGCCGGCCACGAGATTGCCGCCGTCTATTGCCAGCCCCCGCGCCCGGCTGGGCGGGGCAAGAAAGACCGCCCCTCGCCGGTACAGGCCCGCGCCGAGGCGCTGGGGCTGGACGTGCGCCACCCCGTTTCGCTGAAATCACCCGACGTTCAGGCCGAATTTGCCGCGCTCCACGCCGATGTGGCCGTGGTCGTGGCCTATGGGCTGATCCTGCCGCAGGTGGTTCTGGATGCGCCCGCGCGCGGATGTCTGAATATCCATGCCAGCGATCTGCCGCGCTGGCGTGGGGCCGCGCCCATCCACCGGGCGATCATGGCCGGCGATGCCTCCACCGCCGTTTGCATCATGCAGATGGAGGCCGGGCTGGATACCGGCCCTGTTCTATGCCGCGCAACAACGCCCATCGGCGCGCACGAGACAACCGGCGAACTACATGACCGCCTGTCCACCATGGGGGCTGCACTGATCGTCAAGGCGCTGGAGCGGCTCGACGATCTGACCCCCACGCCTCAGCCAGAGGATGGCGTGACCTACGCCGCCAAGATCGACAAGGCCGAGGCGCGGGTGGACTGGACCCGCCCCGCATCCGAAATCGACCGCCATATTCGCGGCCTGTCGCCGTTCCCCGGCGCGTGGTGCGAAATCAACGGGCAGCGGGTGAAACTGCTGGGGTCACGGCTGGCCACAGGTCAGGCCACGGGGCAGGGGGCGCCGGGCCTGGTCCTTGATGACGCGCTGACCATCGCCTGCGGGGGCGGGGCGGTGCAAATGACCAAGGTGCAAAGGGCTGGCAAAGGCGCGCAGGATCGGGCAACATTCCTGCGCGGATGGCCGGTGCCCAAAGGCACACAGCTTTAGGCCCGAAGACGAAGGAGAGACACATGTTTCCCACCATCATGGGTACGGTCGTGATTGCCGGGATCGTCGGCTATCTGGCCGAGAAATCGGGATTTACCCGCAACGGCTATCTGCAATCCATCATCATCTGCGTCGGCGGCGCGTTCCTGTTCTACTTCGTGCGGCTGATGTTCGGCATCGGCTTTGGCTCTGCCGGGGTGAATGCAATCGTGTCCTCGGTCGGGGCCTTGGTGATCGTGCCGTTTCACTGGCGGCGGAAATAAGGGGCAAAGACCATGGGCATCATTGCATTGATCATCATCGGCGCGGCAGCGGGATTTCTGGCCACCCGCTTCATGAAGATCGAAGCCGACGTTATCACCACCGTCGTCATCGGCATCGCCGGCGCACTGGTGGGCGGGCTGATCCTGCGCGGATTGCTGACGGTCATGGGCTGGCTCGCGGGGTTTGTCGGCGCGGTTCTTGGGGCGATGGCGCTGATCTGGCTGTGGCAGACCTATTTTCGCAAATGACCGCTTGGTTTTTGCCCCCGCCCGATACCCTTTGAAGTTTGCGGCGGATGGGCCTAAAAGGCGACTCTGATCTATCACGGGAAACAACCAAATGAACCTGCTCGGCACTTTCATCAAACCGATGCACAAGGAAGGCGTCAAATTTGTCGCCGTTTTCGCGGCTGTCACGGTCGGGCTGTTCCTTGTGTCGGACTTTCTGGGTTGGATCGGCGTGCTGCTGACGATCTGGTGCTACTACTTTTTTCGTGACCCTGAACGGGTGACGCCCCAGCGCGACGGGCTGATAATCAGCCCCGCTGACGGCATCGTGTCACTGATCGAACCGGCCATTCCCCCGGCAGAGCTGGGCATGGACGACGCGCCGCTAACCCGCGTCAGCGTGTTCATGAGCGTGTTCAACTGCCACATCAACCGCACACCGATCGCTGGTGAGATCACCGCAATCGCCTATCGCCCCGGTAAATTCCTCAGCGCCGATCTGGATAAGGCCAGCGACGACAATGAACGCAATTCCCTGCGCATCCGTATGCATGATGGCCGCGATCTGGCCGTGGTGCAGATCGCCGGGCTGGTGGCGCGACGCATCGTCTGCTTTGTCGACCCCGGCGCGCAGATGCAGACCGGAGAGCGGTTTGGCCTGATCCGGTTCGGCTCGCGATTGGATGTGTACCTGCCGGACGGCGTGGAGCCGATGGTCAGTGTTGGCCAAACCATGATCGCCGGCGAAACCGTACTGGCGGAACTGGGCGAGGATTAAGTGATGGCAAAACCCCCGGCAAAACCCAAATCCGATTTTGCGCTGCTGCAACTGCTGCCCAACATGCTGACCATTGCCGCGATCATCGCCGGCCTGACGGCGATCCGCTATGGCGTTCAGGGCAACTACCTGTTCGCGGTTCAGCTTATTCTGGTGGCCGGGGTTCTGGACGGCATGGACGGACGGGTTGCGCGGATACTGGGGGCTGACAGCAAAATGGGGGCCGAACTGGATTCGCTGGCCGATTTCCTGAATTTCGGCGTCGCCCCGGCGTTGATTGTCTATTTCTGGGCCTTGCAGGAATTGCGTGGCATCGGCTGGATCGCAGCCCTGGTGTTTGCGGTCTGCTGCGTGGTGCGTCTGGCGCGGTTCAACGTGGCCGGCAAATCCGAAGAAACCGAAGATTCCTCCGGCGAGTATTTCGTCGGCGTGCCCGCCCCGGCGGGGGCCTTGCTGGCCATGCTGCCGATGTATCTGTCGTTTGCCTTCGATGATGCTCAGCTTTTGCCAAGCGTGATCATCGCCGGCTATGTGGTGGTCATCGGCCTGCTGATGATCAGCCATATTCCCACGTGGTCGTTCAAGACGACGCGGGTGTCGCGCGCCAATGTGAAATACTTTCTGGTGGCGTTTGCATTTGTCGCCGCCGCAGTCTGGATCTATGCGTGGATCACGCTGGCGGTGTTCTGTTTCGCCTATGTGGCGATGGTGCTGCGGGCCTGGTTCACCTCGAAAAAATCGCTCAGGATCTGATCACGATTTAATCACGATTTGAATGGTGCCATGCCCGCGCGCGCCAGTTCATCGGCGCGTTCGTTTTCCTCGTGGCCCGCGTGCCCCTTGACCCACTCAAACGTCACATCATGGCGTTCGCGCGCCAGATCCAGCCGTTGCCACAGCTCTACATTCTTGACCGGCTTCTTGGCCGAAGTTCTCCAGCCGTTGCGCTTCCAACCATGAATCCAACTGGTCACGCCGTTTTTCACATAGGCGCTGTCGGTGATGATGGTCAGGGTTGACGGGCGCTCCAGCACCTCAAGCGCGTTGATCGCCGCCAAAAGTTCCATCCGGTTGTTGGTCGTGTCGGCCTCTCCACCCTGCAATTCGCGCTGCTTGACGATCTTTTTGCCGTCGATCGCCCGCATCAGAACCCCCCAGCCACCGGGACCGGGATTGCCCGAACAGGCCCCATCGGTATAGGCGAAAAGCTTAACCATGCGCCGTCACCAGAACATATTCCGCCTCATTGCCGTCCAGCCCCTTGCCGGTCCCGACCTTTTGCGACGTTGGCGTAAACCCGGCCTCTGTCAGGTATTTTTCCAGCTCCAGCACGGTGTAATAAGTATAAAGCCGCCCCAGCGAATCGCGGGCCTGCCCGGTGCCGGTCTTCATGCCGATAACGAATGTCCCCCCCGGTTTCAGCGCCTTGTGCAGCGCCTTCAGGTGGCTCGGAAAATCGCCGCGTGGCGCGTGCAGCAGGCTGAAACTGGCCCAGATGCCATCGTAAACATCGTGGCCGGATATGTCGTCGAACACCGCCTGACGGGCGCTGACGCCGGGGTGACGCGCGGCCATTGCTACCATTTCTGACGAGGCGTCCCAAGCCTCGACCTTTAACCCGGCCTGCGCCATGGCCGCCGCCGCCGCACCGGGACCACAGCCCAGATCCAGAACCCGCCCACCGTCAGGGCAGGCGGCAATGAACGCCGCAAGTTTGGGGTCGTCGGTGACCTGATCGTCGGTCAGATCGGCGTAATCTTTGGCGCGGTCGTCATAGACGCGGATGGTTTCTGGGTCGCTCACAGGGTGTTTCCTCAGGCTGGTTGCCGCAACACGCGCGGCACCTTGAATTCAATATCCTCAACGGCGGTCTCCACCAGTTCGACCGTCACATCGAAACGCGCGCGAAAGGCGTCGATCACCTCATTGACCAACAGTTCCGGTGCCGAGGCCCCGGCGGTGATGCCAACGCTGCCAATCGCGCCCAACGCCCGCCAGTCGATGTCACTGGCCCGTTGCACCAGCTGTGAACAGGCACAGCCCGCGCGCGATCCGACCTCTACCAGACGGCGGGAATTTGACGAATTGGGCGCGCCAACGATCAGCATCGCGTCGACTTTGGGGGCGATTTCGCGCACTGCCGCCTGACGGTTGGTGGTGGCATAACAGATGTCTTCCTTATGCGGGCCGACAATGGCCGGGAACCGCGCGTGCAGGGCTTTGACGATCCCGGCGGTGTCATCAACGCTTAGGGTGGTTTGGGTGACATAGGCCAGCCGGTCGGGGTCGCGCACGGCAATAGTTTGCACATCCTCAACGGTTTCAACCAGCAACACCTCGCCCTCGGCAAGCTGCCCCATGGTGCCGATGGTCTCGGGGTGGCCATCATGGCCGATCATAATCATTTGCAGACCGTTTTCAGCGTGGCGGCGCGCCTCTATGTGGACTTTTGACACCAGCGGACAGGTGGCATCCACATAGATCATATTGCGCCGCTCGGCCTCGGCGGGGACAGATTTTGGCACGCCATGGGCGGAAAAGATCACCGGGCGGTCAACCGGGGCCTCAAACAACTCTTCGACAAATACAGCGCCTTTGGCCTTGAGGTCGTCAACGACAAATTTGTTATGCACGATTTCGTGGCGCACATAGACCGGTGCCCCCCATTTCTCCAACGCCAGTTCGACGATCTTGATGGCGCGGTCCACACCTGCGCAAAACCCGCGTGGGGCGGCCAGATACAGGGTCAAAGGTGGGTTGGTCATTGCGCGGCTCCTTATCCCGACGAGGTAAGGCTTTGGGGCGCGTTGGTCCAGAGGGAACCGGGCGGAATCCGACAAACGAACACGGCAGGCCAAAGAAATCCCCGGCCTGCCGATGCCGGTATTTACAGGATAAAGTCGCCATCCTGAATGCCTGTCACGCCGGCCAGGATGATTTTCATATCGGCGGCCCCGTCGCCGTCCACGTCAATTCTGACGGTGGTATTGCCACCGGTGATGACTGCGTTGACTTCTGCGCCGGTTCCCGAGAACCCCGAGGTGCCGACAAAACTGAGCGTTCCGGCAACCAGGTCGGACAGATCAATGCGGTCGATGCCCAACTCGAAATCCTGGATCACGTCCCGGGCAGATGAATTCGGGCTGTGTGGCGCGCGATTAAAGACAAACATATCCGACCCCGTGCCGCCATTCAGCTTGTCCTTGCCCGCCCCGCCGATCAGGATATCGTCACCTGCGCCGCCGGCCAGATCGTCATTTCCGACGCCGCCGCGCAAGGTATCATCGCCGAAATCCCCGATCAGCTTGTCGCCAGCCCGGCCACCCCGCAAAATGTCATTGCCGCCACCACCATTCAGCGTGTCAGCCCCGGTCAACCCCCGCAAAATGTTGTCTTCATCGTTGCCGAAAACCACGTTATTCAAAGCGTTGCCCGTGCCACGGATGTTGCTGTTGCCGATCAAGGTCAGATTTTCGATGTTGTCGCCCAGCGTAAAGCTGACATTTGATTTGACCAGATCAATGCCTTCGTCCGCCAGTTCGACCAACGAAATGTCTGAGGCGCTGACGATGTAAGTATCATCCCCCAGTCCACCAGCCACATATTCGGTTACAATCCCGCCACGGCCATCAAACACGTCGGTCCCGTCCCCCAGTTCGACAAAATCCAAAGTGCCGCGGTTTGTTACGATATCATCGCCATCTCTGACTTTCACGCCGCCGTCAATCGTGCCGAAATTCTTGACGGTGTCAATTCCGGAAGCCCCGTCATAGGCATAGAACTTACCGATGATGGACCCATAGTTGATAATGGTGGCATCTCCGGAAATATGATCAATTCCGCCAGATCCGCCGACTATTTCGCCAGTGTTGGTGATGCGTGTAGTCTCGGTGCCCGAATCCGTGACGATGGCATCGCTTTTACCAGAAATGGTTCCGGTGTTGTCGATGATGATACTTCCTGCGCCGTCAGATTCGCGCAAATCAATAGCATCAGAGCCGGAATACAAGTATCCAGCGTTGGAAACATATACAGAGCTTGAGAAATTGGCCTTTATCGTGTCATCCTTCTGCGCACCAATGGATCCATTCTGGCCTATCTGAAGATCCAGTGTCGTACCACTAAAGCTGATTGCGCGTCCCGTCGCCGAGTTCACCGAGCCAAGCACTGTGATGTCGACGCTTCCCAAGGCTGCGGTGATCGCGGTGGTATCTGTCCCCAAAACGCCGTTCTGAGCGATAAAGCCCGATTCCCCGTTGTTCAGCGTCCTGACGCCGGTTGAAGAGCCGAAAAGTGCGAAACTTGCCATGATGAGTATCCCTTTTATTTTGATTTAACCGTCGTTGCCATCATGGCCAAAAGCATAGAAATCAATCAATTACTGCGACATTCTTGCCAGATACTTTAGGGGAAATCCAGATCGAAGTTCCCCCGCACGTATTTCACCGGGTGTCAGGGAACAGACCCGGTTGCATGGAAAGATTGGTCTGGTCTTGCGTGTTCCGCAAGGTGGCCGCAATGCGGCGGGGCCGTATGGGAACCGGCATGACTGCCGGTTCCCGGATTGCTTACTGACCGCTGGCCAGAACAACGCTGCTGGTCGTGCGCGGTTCGCGTGGCTCCATCGGCATTTCACGCGGAGGGCGCCCGATCACGTCCTTCAACTCGTCCAGCTCGATGAAATTGTCGGCCTGACGACGCAACTCATCCGAGATCATCGGCGGCTGGCTGCGGATGGTCGAAACCACCGAAACCCGCACGCCCTGGCGCTGAAGGCTGGCAACCAGAGGACGGAAATCACCGTCCCCGGAAAACAGCACGATATGATCCACCCGTGGCGCGAGTTCCATCGCGTCCACCGCCAGTTCGATATCCATGTTGCCCTTGACCTTCCGACGCCCCATGCTGTCGGTGTATTCCTTGGCCGGTTTGGTTACCATTGTGAACCCGTTGTAATGCAACCAGTCAACCAGGGGGCGTATCGGCGAATATTCATCGTTCTCAAGCAAAGCAGTATAATAGAATGCCCGCAGCATCTTGCCGCGACGCATGAATTCCTGTCGCAATAGCTTGTAGTCGATATCAAATCCCAACGCCTTTGCAGCGGCGTAAAGATTCGAACCGTCGATGAACAGCGCGAGCCGTTCGTCTTTGTAAAACATTAATTTGTCCTTCCGGTAAGCCGTTTCGCCGTGGTGTTCCGTGAGTGAATGCTTAAAATTGGCGAATTGGTAATCTTAAAATAGGCGATTTTCCATGTATCGCAAGTGCATCCCTATCCAGAATTGTGGACAATCATGACGCATTTGCGGTCAAACGCGCTGATTTGCCTTGGTGCCAACCAGGAATCGACCGCTGGTCAACCTGCGCAAACGCTTGTGTCAGCTTTGTTAAACATGCCTCGCAAGGGGTTGCGGGTTCGCGCGATCAGCCGGTTTTATGCAACCCCAAGTTTTCCGGACAATTCTGCGCCGGAATTCGTGAACGCGGCTGTTAGCGTCGAAACTTTGCTGTCCCCGCCTGAAATTCTTAACGTTTTGCATCAAATTGAACAGCGATTCGGTCGCCTTCGCGAGCAACGCTGGGGGCAACGCACGCTTGATCTGGACCTGATTGCGGTTGG
>NVQY01000070.1 GCA_002400675.1 Paracoccaceae bacterium
CGCATGGGCGTATTGGCGCGGCGCAACCATCCGGGCGCGGGGCAGGGCATAGTCACGCACCGCGTTGGTCACCTGCAACAAGGGTTCGGGATCGAGGGGCAGGGCGGGCAGATCGACAAGGTGGCCCGAGGCCTCGAACAGGGCGCGGGTATAGGGGTGGCGCATGTTGGCAAACAAGGCGCGGGTTTCGCCCTGTTCCACCACCTCGCCGTGGCGCATGACGATGATCCGGTCGGCCATGTCCGACACCACCGCCAGATCATGGGTGATCATCAGCATCCCCATACCAAATTCCGCCACCAGTTCCTTGAGCAGGTCGAGTATCTGCGCCTGCGTGGTCACGTCCAGCGCGGTGGTGGGTTCATCGGCGATCAACAGGCGCGGGCGCTGGACGATGCCCATGGCGATCACCACGCGCTGGCGCTGTCCGCCGCTTAGTTCATGCGGATAGCGTGACATGGGGTATCGGTCCTCGGGCAGGCCGACGCGGGCGAGCATGTCGCGGGCGCGTTTCATAGCCTGCGCTTTGGGCATCGGGTCGTGGATCAGTACCGTTTCAGCCACCTGATCGCCGATGGTTTTCAGCGGGTTCAGCGCCGTCATCGGTTCCTGAAACACCATGCCAACCGCGCTGCCCCTGAGGGCGCATAATGCCTGTTCCGAGGCGTCAAGGATGTCGACCCCCTCAAGCCGGATATCCCCGCTGGCCTGCGCCCCGTCGGGCAGCAATTGCATCACCGCCATGGCGGTCATCGATTTGCCTGACCCGCTTTCGCCGGTGACGGCGACGATTTCGCCCGGTGCTACCGTCAGTGATACGCCCTTGAGGATTTCCGTACCGTGGATCGACAGCGACAGGTTAGTGATTTCAAGCAAGCTCATGACCGGCGCACCCTCAGGCGTGGGTCCAGCAAATCGCGCAGCCCGTCGCCCATCAGGTTCAGCCCCAGCACCGTCAGGATGATCGCCATGCCGGGGATCAGCGCCAGATGTGGGGCAAAGCTGACCATGGTTTGCGCATCGGCCAGCATCCGCCCCCAGCTGGGCGTGGGCGGCTGCGCGCCAAGGCCCACATAGGACAGACCGGCCTCGGCCAGAATGCCAAGGCTGAACTGAATGGTGCCCTGCACGATCAGCAGGTTCATCACGTTGGGCAGGATATGTTCCAGCGAAATCCGTGCCCCGGATTTGCCCGCCACCCGCGCGGCCAGAATGAATTCACGCTCCCATAAGGAAAGCGCCGCGCCACGGGTGATGCGGGCAAACACGGGGATGTTGAAAATGCCGATGGCGATGATGGCGTTGATCGCCCCCGCGCCGAACACAGCCGTTATCAGGATGGCGATGACCAGCGACGGAAAGGCAAACACCAGATCATTGGCGCGCATGATGATCTCGTCCGTCCACCCTCCGCGCCGGGCCGCCGCCAACAAACCCAAAGGAACGCCAATCGCCATGCCGATGCCCACCGCCACCAGCGCGACAGCGATCGAGGTACGCGCGCCAACCATGATCATGCTGAAGATGTCGCGGCCAAAATGATCGGTGCCAAACCAGTGCACCATATTGGGCGTTTGCAGCTTTTGCGGGATGTTCATCGTCGTATGCGGGAACGGGGTCCAGACAAATGACACAAGGGCCGCCAGCAATACCAGAGACGACAGGAACAGCCCCAGGATCAGGTTCCGGTTCATGTGCGCGACCTTAGTCTTGGGTCAACAAAGGCGTAGGCCAGATCGACCAGAAAGTTGACCATGATCACCGCAAACACCAGCAACATCACGACCGATTCCACCACGATCAGATCGCGCGCGGATATGGCCTGAAACACCAGCCGCCCCAGTCCGGGCAGGTAAAACACCTGTTCAATGATGATCGACCCGGCCAGAAGGAACGAAAACTGCAGGCCGATGATGGTCAGCACGGGGATCATCGCGTTGCGCAGCCCGTGACGCCACAGCGCCTGCCGGCGGCTTAGCCCCTTGGCGCGGGCGGTGCGCATGAAATCCTCGCCCATAATATCCAGCAGGGCAGACCGCATGACCCGCGCCAGGATCGCCCCCTGCGGCAACGCCAGTGAAATGGCGGGCAGGGTCAGGGAATGAATGCCGGTCCAGAACCCCTTGTCCCAACCGGCGAACCCTCCGGCCCCGAACCAGCGTAGGTTGATGGCGAATATCAGCACCATCATCATCGCGAACCAGAAATTCGGTATTGCCACGCCCAGTTGCGTCGCCCCCATCACCACCACATCTCCGGCTTTTCCGCGTCGCGCGGCGGCATAAATCCCGGCCGGAAAGGCGATCAGCGTGGACAGCGTCAGCGCATAAAGCGCAAGTGGCAGAGATACCCACATCCGTTCGCCGATCATCTTGGAAACCGGCGTGCGATAGGTGTACGAGGTGCCAAAATCGCCCGTCAACATGGCGCTGGCCCAGTTGAAATAGCGTTCCGCCTTGGACACATCCAACCCCAGTTCGGCGCGTAGGGCCGCCACCGTGTCTGGCTGGGCGTTCATGCCCAGCATGTAGGATGCGGGGTCGCCGGGGGCGACTTCGATCACCATGAAAATCAGCACCGAGGCAACGGTCAGGCTGATGATCAGCGACAACAGACGTTTGAGGGAATAGCGCAGCATGAACGCAGGTTAAGTATCTGCGGCGCGGGGGTCCAGTGCCCTGCGGGTCTTTCTGGGCAAATTCGCCATCACCCGATCACCAGATATTTCGACACCGCAAAGGCGACGACCCCGGCGTATCCCAGCGGATAAACCCATTTGACCGCGTAATTGTCCAATTTGCGCGCCATGACCTCTCGGCCCGACCATTTCAGGCGTGACAGAACCACGCTGAACACCACGATTGCGCCGGAGACCACGAACATCCACTGAAGGATGAAGTCCAGAAATGTCAGATAGCCCAGTTTGGGCAGATCGTCGGATATCACCCAGTTGAAAGCGATGAACATCAACAGGTTGGCCCCGGCGATTTCGATCCGCTTGCGGTATTCATCAAGGAAGAAAGTAGCCCATGACACCACCACCAGCACCAGCATCGGCAGCATGATGCGGATCGTGTAATACATGATGTGGCGCCGCCCCTGAAAGTCCAGCGCAACCATGTCGCTTTCCAGCCCGGTCAGGCCGGTGACCCGGCTTGTCTGCATCTGCGCGTTTTCAAGGATCCATTCCTCTTCGCCCAGCTTGTCGCCCATGCCCGAAAACTCGGACAGGACCGAATAGCGCACCAGATCGGATGGATACAATGAAACGATCTCGAACTTGAATTGCTGTCTGTCAAATGGGTATTTGGTAAAGTTGAAATCCGGTGCCTGAAGCGTCAGCGATGATTTTTCGGAATAACTGGCGTCTCCGTTGGCGTGAATGACAACCACAGACTGGTGGATCCAGCGGTTGGACTGCTGGTTCTGAATGACAAAACCGGGGGCGATGGCGGCGCGCTCGGCGGCATATTCGATAAAGGCTGGGGGTTTCATCACCCGGTATTCGCGCCCGTATTCCTCTTTGTCAAAGGCCAGCAGGGGATCGCTCCAGCGCGCACGAATAGTCGCCACTGCACCATAGTTTTCCGACTTTTGGTCGACAAAGGATATCTGGTCGATCTGAATGCCAATGGCAACGTCCAGCGGCGTTTCGCGTGTTTGGAAATTGGCTCCGTACCCGCCCGATGCCAAACCTTGCGCCGACACCTGAACCGCCCACAGGCACACGACCCAGAGTACCAGGAAACGAACGGCAGACAGTATCTTGAACATGGTGATTTTGATCCAACAGCCTGAAACGCCGGATGCCCCGGTCAACGGGGCATCCGGTCTTTTTCTGTTATGCCAGCCCTACTTGGCCCAGCTTACCGCGGTCAGGTCGGTGGCTTGGGTCGGCGCGTTGGCCCAAAGGCCCTGCACCCCCACCTTGGCCACGGTCAGCGCCGCCAACTGGAACAGATAGCCGTTGACGTAATCATCGGAAATCATCCGCTGGGCGTTCTGCAACAGCATGGTGCGCTGATCCGGGTCGGTGGTTTCGTTCAGCCGCTTCATCAACCCCTGAAAGTCCGGGTTGTCATACTGGAAATAGTAATCCGGGCGGGCATAGATGCCGATATCCATCGGTTCGGTGTGGCTGACGATGGTCAGGCCAAAGTTCTTGCCCCGGAACACCGATTCCAGCCATTGCGCCCATTCCACGTTGATGATCTCGGCCTTGATGCCAACCTCAGCCAGCTGAGCGGCGATGATTTCGCCTCCGCGCCGGGCGTAGGAGGGGGGCGGCAGGTACAGCGTGGTTTCAAACCCATCCGGGAATCCGGCTTCGGCCAGCAGCTTTTTCGACAGCTCGGGGTCATAGGCCGACATGCCGGTCAGATCCACATAGGCCGGGTTATGCGGCGCAAAATGCGTGCCAATGGGCGTGCCATAGCCAAACATTGCCCCGTCGATGATCGCCTGACGGTCAATCGCATGGGCCAGCGCCTCGCGCACCTTCAGCTGATCAAACGGCGGCTGTTTGTTGTTGATGGCCAGGATGGTTTCGCCTTCGGTCGAGCCGACCAGCACCTGAAACCGTGGATCGGCCTCGAACTGCGGCAGGTTTTCTGGCGCGGGGAAGCCGGTGAAAACGTCCACGTCTTCGGCCATCACAGCGGCAAACGCGGCGGTGGGGTCGGAAATGAACTTGAACGTCGCACTTTCCAGAATCGCCGGCGTGCCCCAGTAGTCAGGGTTGCGCACGATGTCGATCTTGTCGCCCTGCACCCAGTCTGAGAATTTGAACGCGCCGGTGCCAATCGGGTTGGTCTTGATGTTCTCGATGCTTTCGGGCGCGACGATCACCGCGTCGCCCCACGCCAGATTGAACAGGAAGTTGCCGTTTGGTTCACTCAAGGTGACCTTGACGGTCAGCGGGTCAACCACCGTTACATCCGTGATCCCGGCAAACAGCGCCTTTTGCGCGTTTGCGCTGTCCTCGGCGCGGGCGCGATCCAGCGAGAATTTCACATCCTCGGCGTCCATCGTCGTGCCGTCGTGGAATTTCACCCCATCATGCAGCTTGAACGTATAGGTCAGCCCGTCATCCGAGATCTCCCAGCTTTCCGCCAGCCCCGGCACAACCGATCCGTCGCCCATGAACCGGGTCAGACCCTCGAATATGTTAGAATATGTGACCGAATCAATGGCCCCCGCGGCGGCGCTTGTCGGGTCCAGATGCGGCGGTTCCAGCTGCATCGCGACGGTCAGGCTGCCTTGTGCCTGTGCGATACCCATCCCGGCGGCCAGCGCGATCGCGCTTGCAAATACCAGTTTCGAAAATTGTCTCATGTATGTCTCCCTGCGAGAATGATTGCGCCGGTTTTCCGGCGTCCCCTGCTGCCAGTTTTGGCCGAGATTGGCGGCGATACAAGCGATTAATGCAATGACCCATCGATCCCTCGGCTTTGGCCAGCGATCCGGCGCGGATCACGACGCATCGTAATCCCCTGCAAAAACCGGGCTATGAGGGCTGGAAGGTGGCCCGGCAATGGGGGTAGGTTCCAGCAAAAGAAACTCTGCGGGAGGGCAGGACATGACCCACATTCTGGCTATCGACCAAGGCACCACATCAACCCGCGCCATCCTGTTTGACGCCGGGATGCAGGTGGTCAATTCGGTGCAGATGGAATTTGCCCAGCATTTTCCGCAAGCCGGCTGGGTCGAACATGACGCCGACGAAATCTGGGCCTCAACCGTGCAGGTCTGCCGCATGGTGATGAACGAAAACGACGTGGGGGCCGATGACATTGCCGGGATCGGCATCACCAACCAACGCGAAACCACCGTTGTCTGGGACCGCGCGACCGGCAACCCGGTGCATAACGCCATCGTCTGGCAGGATCGCCGCACCGCGCCGATCTGTGACGCCTTGCGCGACGCCGGCCACGAGGCCGAAATCACCCGCCTTACCGGACTGTTGCTGGACCCGTATTTCTCTGGAACCAAGCTTAAGTGGATCCTTGATACCATCCCCGGCGCGCGGGCCAAGGCGGCGCGGGGCGATCTGTTGTTTGGCACCATCGACACCTTTCTGATCTGGCGGCTGACGGGCGGGCGCGTCCATGCCACCGACGCCACCAACGCTGCGCGCACTTTGCTGTTCGATATCCACAAAGGCGAATGGAGCCGGGATATCTGCGACCTGCTGGACATACCGATGGAGATGTTGCCGCAGGTGCGCGACAGTGCCGCCGATTTTGGCCAGACTGACAGCGCCATCTTGGGCGGGGCAATCTCGATCCTCGGGGTGGCGGGCGATCAACAGGCGGCGACCATCGGTCAGGCCTGTTTCAAACCGGGGATGATGAAATCGACCTATGGCACGGGATGTTTCGCGCTGTTGAACACTGGAGACAAGCCGGTGGCGTCCAACAACAAGATGCTGACCACCATCGCCTATCAATTGAACGGCAAACGGACCTATGCACTGGAAGGGTCGATCTTTATCGCCGGGGCGGCGGTGCAATGGCTGCGCGATGGCATGGGGATGATCGCGGATGCGTCCGAGTCCGGCGCATTGGCGCGCAAGGCGGATAAAACCCAGAACGTGACGCTGGTGCCGGCCTTTACCGGCCTTGGCGCGCCCTATTGGAAACCCGATTGCCGGGGCGCGGTGTTTGGCCTGACCCGCAATTCCGGCCCGGCGGAATTCGCCCGCGCGGCGCTGCAAAGCGTTGCCTTTCAAACCCGCGATCTGTTGCAGGCGATGCAGGCCGACTGGCAAACGGACGCCGATGTGGTCCTGCGCGTTGATGGCGGGATGAGCGCGTCTGACTGGACGATGCAAAGCCTGTCCGACATTCTTGGCGCGCCGGTGGATCGCCCGGTGATGCAGGAAACCACAGCACTAGGTGCGGCGTGGCTGGCCGGGATGCAGGCCGGGGTTTACCCGGATGCGGATGGGTTTGCCGCGACATGGGCGCTTGACCGGCGGTTCACGCCTGAGATGTCGCAGAGCGACCGCGAAGACGGCTATGCCCGCTGGCAACGTGCCGTTCAGGCGGCGATGATGTTCTGATCCTGCAAGTTTGCTTTCAGGGCATCCTTGCCCCGGTGGCAATGATCGCCGGCTTGGCGTTCAGGTCTTTGATCGAGAACCCGGCAAGGGATTTGTACCGCTCGGCGTGGGCGGCAAGGGTATCTTGCGCGATCACGTCGTTGATATGGTCGAAATCACCGCCGCACAGGTCTTCGACCTGCTGTAGAACGCCATCCGGGCCGCCGCCTGCGCGGTTGGCCTTTGCGACACCGGTGGCGATGGGGCGTACTTCGTCCTCGAAGGCCTGCAACGCCGCCGGGGTGACGCCGTGATCCAACAGGCGCGCGCCGATGATCCGCGCGTCGATAATCGCCTGCCCGGCCCCGTTTGACCCTACCGGATAGGTCGGGTGCGCGGCGTCGCCCATCAGGGTCACGCGGCCATGGGTCCACTGATCCAGCGGGTCGCGGTCGACCATCGGGTACTCATAGACCACACTTGCACTTTTGATCAGCGCGGGTACGTCGATCCAGTCGAATTTCCAGTCGGCAAAATCCGGCAGGAAATCGTTGATATCTGCGGCACGGTTCCAGTCTTCTTTCTTCCAGGAATCGGACAGGTCGAACTTTTTCTCGGCGATCCAGTTGATGGTGGCAATGTTGGTTTCCGGGTCCGGGTCGGAAATCGGATAGGCCACCACCCGCAGCGAATCGTGGCCGATCATCACCATTGCGCCGCCGCCGAAATAGGCATCCGATTCGCTGGTGGCGCGCCACAACACCCGCCCGTTCCAGATCGGCGCGCCCTCTTCGGGGACCATCTGTGCGCGCAGGGCGGAATGAATGCCATCGGCGGCAACGATCAGGTCTCCGTTTGCGCGGGTGCCATCGGCAAAGATCAGGTCACCCGAGTCGGGGTGGTTTTCGAACCCAACCGCGCGCGCATCCGTGGTGATGCACCCAACGCCCGCGCGGTTGATCAGCGCGTCGTACAGCATCATCTGCAACTTGCCGCGATGCACCGAATATTGCGGCCACGCATAGCCGGCCCATGTGCCGCGCGGCTCTTCCCAGATGGTTTTACCCAGTTTGGAGTAAAACCCGTATTGCCGGGTTTTGACACCAATCGCGTCCAGTTCATCCGCCAGACCCAGATCCAGCAATTCGCGCACCGCGTTGGGTTGCAGGTTGATGCCAACCCCCATGGGGCGGATCTGCGCCGTGGCCTCGTAAATGTGAAACGGCACGCCGATCTGATGCAGCGTCAGGCCAAGCGTCAGTCCGGCAATGCCGCCGCCGGCAATCAATATGGTCATGGGTCAGGCTCCGGTGGGTTGGGGGGTGTCAGGCGGATTTGTCGATCGCGTGGGCGGCGATGATCAGATCGGGGCCAAAGATGACGTCCGTGTAGTCGCGCAGATAGATTTTCAACCACGGGGTATAGCGGTCGGGATGGCGTGCCACGTCGGCAATCAGATCGTGATAGTCGATCCAGCGGGTGTCCATCACTTCGTCCGGGTTGGGCTGCATCCGGGGCGTGGCGCGCACATGGGCAAGGAACACATCGACCACCTCGTGTTCGATCATGCCGTTGCCCACATCGGCCTTGTATTCCAGATGGTGGCGGAATTCGGGGAACAGGCCGGTGATGCCCAGTTCCTGATCAAGGCGGCGCACGGCGCAGGTGCTGGGGGCCTCATCCCAGTTGGGATGGGTGCAGCAGGTGTTCGCCCACAGGCCCGGTGTGTGGTATTTGCCCATGGCGCGGCGTTGCAACAGGATGTCGGTGCCGCGAATGACGAACACCGAAACGGCCTTGTGTCGCAGGCCTTCCTTATGCGCGCGCAGCTTGTCCACCGGGGTCAATACGCCGTTTACCCAGGCCGGAATTTCGGTGTGCATCAGGGTCGTTCTTTCATCGGGGCCGTGGCCATTGCTGTTTCACTTTTGGGTTCGGTCAGTGCCGCCAAGGTTTGGCACAATATGCCAGACGGAACAGATCAGCGCACATATTTAGGTGCGTGGTGGGTGACGCGGCCCTGTTGGTTTGGCCGACAATAGCGCCATGCGTGGCCATGAAGTCAACTGCCACGATGCCGCGTGATAAGGTGTCGCAATCGCCCGGATCAGGCGGTGGTGTCCGACCAGCATGGCAGGGTGTCGCCGGGGGCCGGGCGGGCAAGGTAGATGGCCCGCGAAATGGCGCGGGCCAGGCATAGCGCCGCCGCGTTGCCGATCTGGGCCATGTCCCGTTCGATGTTGTCCAAAGGCCTTGCGCCCGTGGTCAGGGCGAACACCAGATCGCCGTCGCCCGGGCAGTGGGATGGCACGATGGCACGCGCCATGCCGTCATGGGAAACCGTGGCCAGACGCTGGCATTGTGCCTTGGTCAGGATCGCGTCGGTGGCGATGATGGCGATCGTGGTGTTGCTGCGCTCTGGCGGGGTAGCGGATTTGAGCCGGGCCAGCATGTTGGCCACCTTGCGGCTTTTCAGATCACGGCCCAGCCCGCTGTTGCTGTCCGGGCCAAGCCCGCCGAATTCGCCGTTCATCTCAAACGGTGCGGCCCAGAAGTGACGCTCGCCCGGGGTGTTGACGCTGCCCATCGGGTTGGCCGCGACCAAGGCGCCGACGGTGACGCCGCTATCCAGCACAAATGAGGCCGACCCAAGCCCGCCTTTGAGCATGGCCGTCAACGCGCCGGTGCCAGCCCCGACCGAGCCGATTTCAAACTCAGGCGCGGCGGATTCAAACGCCGCACGACCGAGGGCGCGATAGGGGTTGTCGCGCCAGTCCTTGTCGCCACCGTTGAGGAGGTCGAACAGGATCGCGCCGGGGACAAGCGGGATTGTCGCGTCTGCAAGGCGAAAACCGCGCCCGCGCCCGCGCAATCCGTCCACCACGCCAGAGCAGGCATCCAGCCCGTAAGCCGACCCGCCCGCAAGGGTCAGGGCGTCAACCGTGGCCACGGATTTATCCGCCGCCAGCAGGTCGGTTTCGCGGCTGCCGGGGGCACCGCCCATCACATGGACCGACGCGGTAAACGCTTTGTCGCTGGTCAGCACTGTTGCCCCGGATTTCAGGCTGTCGTCATGTGCGTTGCCGACCAACAGGCCGGGGACATCGGTGATCAGGTTGCGGGAGCCGGGGGTCATGTTGGTGTGGGTTTTCTCATTGGGCGTGCTGCGCACGCGCTTTGTTTTTGGTGCCCCCTGAAGGGGGCGGTGCCTCCGGCGGGGATATTTGGAAACAGAAGAAGGTGGAGCGGGGTCATATGCAGCGGCCGCCGTCGACTTCCATGGCGACGCCGGTGATCATGCTGGCCTCGTCCGAGCACAGGAAGCAGGCGGCGTTGCCCATGTCTTCGGGTTGGGAGAAACGACCCAAGGGGATGGTGGAGAGGAACTTGGCGCGGATTTCGGGGGTATCTTCGCCCATGAAGGTTTTCAGCAGCGGGGTTTCCCCGGCCACCGGGTTGATGGCGTTGACGCGGATGCCGTCGGGGGCGAGTTCCACCGCCATGGTTTTGGTTGCCGTGATCATCCAGCCCTTTGAGGCGTTGTACCAGTTCAGCCGGGGGCGCGGGGATACGCCGGCAGTCGAGGCGACGTTGAGGATCACGCCCTGTTTGCGGGATTTCATATGCGGGACAAGGGCGCGGGCAGTCAGGTAGACCGATTTCATGTTGACGTTGAACACCCGGTCGAAATCATCTTCGCTGACGTCTTCCAGCGGGGTTGGCATGTGGGAAATGCCGGCGTTGTTGATCAGGATGTCGAGGTGTCCAAAGGCGGTCAGGGCGGCGTCGGCCATGGCCTGAACCGAGGCGGCGTTTGCCACATCGACGGTTTGGGCGATTGCGTTCGGGCCGATTTGTTGGGCCATGGTTTGCGCCGCATCGCCGTTGATGTCGGCGATCATCACCCGCGCGCCTTCGGCCACGAATTTAGCGACGATACCAGCCCCGAAGCCTGAAGCCCCCCCGGTAACGATGGCGGTTTTTCCCTTTAGTCGCATTTGGCATCCCTCGTCTGTGGTTTTCCT
>NVQY01000071.1 GCA_002400675.1 Paracoccaceae bacterium
CCATTGCGAGAACAGGCGTTGAAAATGCGCCGCACTCATGTCCATCTGACCTGCCAACTGGTCAAGGGTCATGCCTTCGCCGCCCTGATCAATCAGCTCGATCGCCCGACGCATGACGTTGTAGTGGTAACCGTTCTCTGGGGTTTGCGTGTTCATAAGAGTTCTTTCTGGTTCTGATGCCAAAAATAGAGGCACACGGCGCGTGATGCGACCCGAAACTTGCGCTTTGTCGTTGCGGCAACGCGGATCGCACGGCATTAAGGCGCGAAATGGCAAAGCAACTCGACTATCATACCATCCGCGAGATTTTCACGCGGTTTCAGGCCAATGAACCCGAACCCAAGGGCGAATTGGACCATGTGAACGCCTATACCCTCGTTGTCGCCGTCGCCCTTAGTGCGCAGGCCACGGATGTTGGCGTCAACAAGGCTACCCGCGACTTGTTCAAACTTGCCGACACGCCGCAAAAGATGCTTGATCTGGGCGAAGAGGCCCTGATCGGCCATATCAAAACCATCGGCCTTTATCGCACCAAGGCCAAAAACGTGATGAAGATGGCGCGCATTCTGGTCGAGGAATTCAACGGCGAGGTGCCCAATTCCCGCGCCGCCCTGCAATCGCTGCCCGGTGTCGGGCGCAAGACCGCCAATGTGGTTCTGAACATGTGGTGGCACCAACCCGCCCAAGCCGTGGACACGCATATTTTCCGCGTCGGCAACCGCAGCGGCATCGCCCCCGGCAAAGACGTTGACGCAGTGGAACGCGCCGTAGAGGACAACATCCCGGCCGATTTTCAACAACACGCACACCACTGGCTGATCCTGCACGGCCGTTACACCTGCAAAGCACGCAAACCGCTGTGTGGCACCTGCCTCATCCGCGATCTGTGCCAATTCGAGGAAAAATACATACCATGAAGACCTATCAACTCGTCGGAATCGGCAATGCGGTTGTCGATGTGATCACCCAAAGCGACGACAGCTTTCTTGACCATATGGGCATCGAGAAAGGCATCATGCAGCTGATCGAACGCGACCGCGCAGAGGTTCTGTACGGTGCCATGGAAACCCGCGTGCAGACGCCGGGCGGATCGGTGGCCAACACCATCGCCGGGGCTGGGGCGCTGGGGCTAAAGACTGCATTCATTGGCCGGGTGCATGATGATGCGCTGGGGCATTTCTATGCGGATGCGATGAACGATGCGGGCATTGATTTCGTCAATCCCCCGGTCAAAGGCGGCGAATTGCCGTCGTCCCGGTCGATGATCTTTGTGTCGCCCGATGGCGAGCGGTCGATGAACACCTATCTGGGCATTTCGTCCGAACTCAGCTCTGATGACGTGCCGGGCGATGTCGCCGGTGGCGCGGACCTGATGTTCCTTGAGGGCTACCTGTTCGACAAACCCAAGGGCAAGGCGGCGTTTCTTGAGGCCGCGCGCACCTGCCGCAAAAACGGCGGCAAGATCGGTATCGCCATTTCTGACCCGTTCTGCGTTGACCGCCATCGCGGTGATTTCCTGTCGCTGATCGAACACGAGGTGGATTTTGTGATCGGCAACGAGGACGAGATCAAATCGCTGTTCGAAACCGACCGGCTTGAGGATGCGCTGATGCTGACGGCGGCGCTGTGCCCGCTGGTGGTCTGCACCCGCTCCGGCGACGGCGTAAGCGTGATGGAAGGTACCGTGCGCACTGACGTGCCGGTGGAAAAGATCGTGCCGGTGGACGCCACCGGGGCCGGCGATCAGTTCGCCGCCGGGTTCCTGTTTGGCATGGCAACCGGGCGCGATGTGGAAACCAGCGCGCGCATCGGCTGTGTTTGCGCCGGCGAAGTCATCACCCACATCGGCCCACGCCCCGAGGCAGACATGGCCACATTGCTGAAAACCGCAGGGCTGATCTAGCGCGATGGCGGGCGGCGTTCTGGACAACGGGTTTCACGATGTACCGCCGGGTAGGCTGGCCACGGTTGTAACCCACCTTGAGATGCGCGCGCCTGCGCCCTTGCGCCCCTGCGTGACCCCGGACGGGGTGACGCTGGAACTTATCAGCGCGCCGGATGTGGCGTGGTATCGCGATCTCTACAATCGGGTCGGCGCGCAGGACTGGCTGTGGTTTTCACGGTTGAAACTGTCGGATAAAGCGATGGCGGCGGTGATCTGTGATCCGCAGGTAGCGGTTTACGCTTTGATGCGTGACGGCCAGGCCGAAGGGTTGCTTGAGCTTGATTTCCGCCAGCCCGGTGCCTGTGAACTGGCATATTTTGGCGTGACCAAGACCCTGATCGGCACCACAGCCAGCCGGTTTGCGATGAACGAGGCGATCACGCTGGCATGGGCGCAGCCGATACAGCGGTTCCATGTGCATACCTGCACGCTGGACCACCCGGCGGCGTTGCCCTTCTACATCCGTTCAGGTTTCACCCCCATCCGCCAACAGATCGAGATCGACGACGACCCGCGCGTGACCGGCAGTTTCCCACGCGACGCCGGACCACATGTGCCGATCTTCGATTGCGACGAAAGCCTGTAAAGGCTTGAGAAGCCGCCCCTAGTCACCCGATCGCGCCTGAAACAGAACCTCGCCCAGACGGGCGCGCACGTCGGCCTGTTCGGCCTCGATCGCCTCCAGCACCACGCGCAACTCGGCGCGCACCCCGTGCAGCTGGTCAACCAGTGACATCACCATGCCCAGCGCGTCCTCTTGCAGGTCGTACTGATCGCAAAGCTCGCATAGCAATTCAATCCGTGCGAGGTCGATCTGACGGTAAACCGGCCCGGATTCCGATTGCAACGGCATGACGATTTCAGCCCGCACAAACGAGATAAGCTGTGGCCGGGTCAGCAGGGTGATGCGGGCGATAACGTCGTCTTCGGTGTATTGCGCGCCAGTCATATCTTCATCCCCTTGCGTGGATCATAGGCGTGATCCTTGCGCCATTTCTCCATGAATTCTGCCAGATCGGTGTCGATTTTCGGCGGCGACACAATCGACAATTCCACCCGTTGATCGCCATGCGTCTTGCTACCCGGAGCCTTGACCCCACGCCCGCGCAGACGCAGCACCTGCCCGCTACTGGCCCCTTTGGGAATGCCCAGATTGACGGTGCCGCCGATGGTCGGCGTGGCCACCTTGGCCCCCAGAACCGCCTCGTCCAGAGTGATCGGCAGGGTGATCACGATGTCATTGCCGTCGCGCCGGAACACCGGGTGATCGCGCACTGAAAGCGTGACCAACCCGTCACCAGAAGGGCCGCCGCCGATACCGGGCATGCCCTTGCCGCGCAGGCGGATGGTCTGGCCGTCGTTTATACCCTCGGGAATCTTCACCTCTAACGCCGCCCCATCGGGCAACTGGATCTGGGTGCTGCCGCCCTTGACTGCGTCCAAAAACGGCACCTCAAGCGAATAACGCCGGTCGGCCCCGCGGGCGCGGATATTCTGCTGGCCATAGCCATGGGTATACTGCGCACCCTCGCCCGCACGCTGGCGCAGGAATTCGGAAAAGATGTCAGAGGCATCGCCAAAATCCTGCGGGCGTTGCCCGGACCGATAGGGATTACCGGGCGCTTCGGCGTATTCACGGTAAAACTGGCGTTCCGGGCGTTCGGCCCCGGAAGCGTCAATTTCGCCCTTGTCGAACCGCGCACGGGTTTCGCTATCCTTAAGCAGGTCATAGGCCGCCGAGGCCGCCTTGAACTTGGCTTCGGCCTTTGGGTCGTCAGGCTTGAGGTCAGGGTGACAGGAGCGGGCTATCTTGCGATAGGCCTTTTTGATTTCGGCGTCGCTGGCACTTTTGGTCAGGCCAAGGGCTTTGTAGGGGTCGTTGCTCATCTTTGCCTCTGCATTCGGGTGATCCGCAGGTCACAGATAGGGGTTGTGGTTGGGAATTTCAGCCCCGCGTGGTGTCGCGGGGAAGATGGTCGGAAAACGCGGTCAGAACGGATGTATAAATCTCGCGCTTAAAAGGCACGATGCTGGCCACCAGTTGATCGTGCTCAAGCCAGCGCCATTTGGTGAATTCGGGATGCTCGGTGGCGATGTTGACCTGATCGTCGCGGCCCGCAAAGCGCATCAGGAACCAGATCTGTTTCTGGCCGCGATAACGCCCTTTCCAGATTTTCGGCACAATGTCGTGGGGTAGATCATAGGTCAGCCAGTCATCGGTCTGGGTGATGATGTCGACCAGATCGGCGGTGACGCCGGTTTCTTCCTCAAGTTCGCGCAAGGCGGCGGTGCGGGCATCTTCGCCCTTTTCCACCCCGCCCTGTGGCATCTGCCAGGCATCACCAAACCGGTCGTTGCGCTGGCCGACAAATACCCGACCCTGCGGGTTCAACAGCATGATGCCAACACAAGGACGATACGGAAGGGCGGCAATCTGATCTGGGGTCATCGGGGTGCTCCGGGCGGTTTGGGTGGTCCTTGTTTAGCGTGCGGGGCCACGGGTGCAAGGTGTTGACGCGGCGTTTGACGTGACAACCGGCGCAGCTAAGGTGATCGTGTCGCCAAACAGATAACAGTGAGATATCCCCGATGACCGATTACCCCACGCTTTTGGCCCCGCTTGACCTAGGCTTTACCACTCTCAAGAACCGCGTGTTGATGGGGTCGATGCACACCGGGCTGGAAGAAACCGGCGACTGGAACCGCGTGGCCGAGTTTTATGCCGCACGCGCCCGTGGCGACGTAGGGTTAATGGTCACCGGCGGTATCGCCCCCAACCGCGAGGGCGGCGTGGCACCGGGCGCGGCGGCGATGGGCAGCCAAAAGGACATCGACAACCATGCGATTGCCACCGAGCGGGTACACGCGGCGGGCGGCAAGATTTGTATGCAGATACTGCACGCGGGCCGCTATTCGTTTTCGCCCGAATGCGTAGCGCCAAGCCCGATCAAGTCGCCCATATCGCTGTTCCGCCCGAATGAACTGGACGAGGACGGCATCGAGAAACAGATCGCCGACATTGTATCGACCGCGCTCAACGCGCAAAAGGCCGGGTATGACGGCGTGGAAATCATGGGGTCCGAAGGCTATTTCCTGAACGAATTCCTGGTCACCCACACCAACAAACGCACCGACCGCTGGGGCGGATCATATGAAAACCGCATGCGCCTGCCGGTCGAAGTGGTGCGCCGCGTGCGCGAGGCGGTCGGCCCGGAATTCATCCTGATCTATCGCCTGTCGATGATCGACCTGATCCCCAACGGATCGACCCACGCCGAGGTGGTGCAACTGGCACAGGCCGTCGAACAGGCCGGGGCCACGATCATCAACACCGGCATCGGCTGGCACGAGGCGCGCATTCCGACCATTGCCACATCCGTTCCTCGCGCGGCCTTTGCATGGGTGACGAAAAAGCTGATGGGCAAGGTGGGCATTCCGCTGATCACTTCGAACCGGATCAATACCCCGGATGTGGGCGAGGATGTTTTGGTCTCGGGCTGTGCCGATATGGTGTCAATGGCGCGGCCAATGCTGGCGGATGCGCAATTTGTGGCCAAGGCGATGGCCGGGCAAGGCGACCACATTGCGCCCTGCATCGCCTGCAATCAGGCCTGTCTGGATCACACGTTTGGCGGCAAGCTGTCCACATGTCTGGTCAATCCACGCGCCTGCAATGAAACCGAACTGGTGATTGAAAAGGCCGAAGTGGTCAAATCGGTGGCCGTTGTGGGTGCCGGGCCTGCGGGCCTGTCCACAGCACTTGCGGCAGCGGAACGGGGCCACAAGGTGACGCTGTTCGACAAGGCGGACCGCATCGGCGGGCAGTTGAACATGGCCAAGGAAGTCCCCGGCAAGGAAGAATTCCGCGGCTTTGTCGATTGGTACGGCGTGATGGTGGCCGAGGCAGGGATCACCCTGAAACTGGGACAAGAGGCCGGCGCAGATGATCTGGCCGGCTTTGACGAGGTGGTGATTGCCACTGGCGTTATCCCGCGCGACCCCGGCATCAAAGGACAGGACGGGGCCAATGTTGTAAATTACATCGACGTGCTGCGCGGCAAGGTCAAGGTGGGCGCGCGCGTGGCGATCATCGGCGCTGGCGGCATCGGTTTTGATGTGGCCGAGTATCTGGTGCAGGAAGGCGTCAGCCCGACGCTCGACCTGCCCGCGTGGATGCGGGAATGGGGCGTTACCGACCCCGAGATCCAACGCAGCGGGCTGGCCCCCGAGGGACCTCAACCGCACGCCCCCGCGCGCGCCGTGACGCTGGTGCAGCGCAAGACGGAAAAGCACGGCAAGCGGCTGGGCAAGACCACGGGCTGGATTCACCGCGCCACGCTAAAGATGATGCAGGTCGAATTTGTCGGTGGCGCGAATTACGAACGCATCACCGATCAGGGGCTGCATGTGTCGTTTGGCGAAGCGCGTGAAAACCCGACGCTGATCGCGGTTGATACCATTGTGCTATGCGCCGGGCAGGTGCCGGAACGCACGCTGGCGGACGCATTGGTGGCCAAAGGCGTGGCTTGTCATGTCATTGGTGGCGCGGATGTGGCGGCCGAACTGGACGCCAAGCGGGCGATTGATCAGGGCACACGGCTGGCGGCGGGGCTTTAGCGGTTTATCATGAAAATATGCACTGGTTCGGGCGTGACAATCATGCCGCCCTTAGGATAGGAAAGCAGCCATGGAATATGTCCCGAAAAAAAACACCGATGATGCGCTTATTCAGGAATTTCTGAACAAGGGCGGCAAAGTCAGCGTTGGCAAGACCAAGCCCCTGCCAGCCGAACTGGGTCTGAGCAAGAATGTTTGGAACAACAAGCTGACCAAAGAAGAAAAAGCCGCCCGCGACAAGAAGTGATCTGACACAGCCGCACCGGTTTTCGACCCTGCCGTGCTTGTCCCCGGTTGTTTTTCGCCTGCCGGTATTTAGCTATGTCAGGCATGTTCTGGCCGGCGAGGTAAGGCACCCATGGTAGTTTTTCTTATCATCCTGCTCGCCGTTGCCGGCGCGTTTGGCTACCGGCACTGGGCGCGGCAACGGCATCGCGAAACCCTTCTTGCAACCGGGCTTTCGGATCATCAGCGGGCCATTGTCGCGCATGAGGTCCCTCTGACACGCAAGCTCCCGTTGGAACTGCACGGTAAACTGGAAGGCAAGATCAACGCTTTTCTGGAACAGGTCGACTATATTGGCTGCAACGGGTTGGAGGTCACCGACGAGATGCGGCTTTCGATTGCGGCGCAGGCCTGTCTGTTGGTGGTCAACAGCGACACATGGTACGATCACCTGACCACGATCCTGATCTACCCCAGCGCCTTTAAGTCGCGAAAGCTGGAACACAGCGGCTACGTCGTCACCGAACGCGAAACCGTGCGTATCGGTGAAAGCTGGTCGCGTGGGCCGGTCATCCTGTCCTGGGCGCATACCAGACAGGGGGCCATCAATGACCGGGACGGCCACAACGTGGTGTTTCACGAATTCGCCCACCAGATCGACGACCTGTCGGGCCATACGGACGGCGTTCCCAACCTCGACAAGAGCCAGAAATTCGCCGAATGGGAACGGGTGTTCGTCACCGCATACAAGAGCCACGTTCAACATGTGCAGGCCGGGCGCAAGACGGTGTTCGACGCTTACGGCGCCGAAGGGCAAGAAGAGTTTTTCGCGGTGGCCGTCGAGGTTTTCTTTGAAAGACCCGCCGCGCTAAAGGAACATGAACCGGCGGTTTACCGGCAGCTGGCCATGCTTTTCCGGCTGGAACCGACAACCTGGGCATAGTCCTTTTGATCATCGCAAACCGCAGGTTCAGCCGGCAAAACAAGGTTGGAAACAGACCGTTCCCTTGTTTCCATGCCATCAACAATCCCCGACAAAACCCTGATATTAACCCACCCCTGCCCCGTTCCTGCCCAGATTGAGGCCGATAAATCGGTTGAGAAAAACAAGAATATGAGGGAACGGGCATGGATCGACTGACGGAAATGGAAGCCTTTGCCAATGTGGTGGACCAGGGTGGGTTCACCGACGCGGCCAGGAAAATGGGCATCTCCAAATCGGCTGTGTCCAAGCACGTCTCAAGCCTTGAGGCGCGACTGGGGGCAAGGCTGCTGAACCGCACCACACGGCGGGTTTCGCCAACCGAAATCGGGCTGGCCTATTATGACCGCGCCCGCCGCGTTCTGAACGACGCCGGCGAAGCGGATGCGCTGGTCACCTCGATGCAATCGGCCCCCTCGGGGTTGTTGCGCATATCGGTGGCCACGGATTTCGGGGTCAATCATCTTTCGCCCATCCTGGGCGAGTTTCTGGCAGATTTCCCCGATATCACCGTCAACATGGTGCTGAACAACCGCTATGTTGAACTAATCTCCGAAGGCTTTGACATGGCCGTGCGCCTGGGAGAACTGGAAGACAGCACTCTGCGCGCCCGCAAACTGACCGAGACCACCAAGCGGATGATCGCCTCCCCCGGCTATTTCGAGAAATATGGACGGCCTCAGAAGATCGACGATCTGAACAGCCACAAGCTTTTGCATTATTCCAACCAATCCAGCGGCAATGTCTGGAAACTGACCGCGCCGTCAGGAGAAAAACGTCAGGTGCGCACCGCTGGCTGGTTAAGTGTCAATGATGGGCAATCCCTGTTGAATGCGGCCATATCCGGTCTTGGTATCGCTTATTTGCCCAGCTTTCTTTATGGCGAGGCGCTGGAAAAGGGGCTGGTCGAAGACGCCATGCCGACCCTGCCGGTCGAAACCCAAGGCATCTATGCGGTCTATCCCCCGGGCCGGTTTACCCAGCCCAAGGTGCGCGCGTTCATTGACTTTCTGGTACACACCTTTGCCGACAAGGGACCGTCGGACTGGTAACTTATTTCACGTTGCTTTCTCCCCTTGGCAACAAACTGCCCCGCGCTTCGGCGTGGGGCTTTCTTTGTTTACGGGGTTGGGCGTGGCCTAGGCGATTAGTTCGGCAACAGGATCGCCTCGACCCGCCGGTTGGCCTTGCGCCCTTCCGGGGTCAGGTTCGACGCCACCGGCGCGAGGTAACCATTGCCTTCGGCGTCGATCCGCGCGGGGTCGATGCCGTGTTTTTCGATCAGGCGCGTGCGCACCGCCCCGGCCCGGCGTTTGGACAGGGAAATGTTATCGTCCAGCGACCCGACGTTATCCGTATGCCCCACCAATGCGATGCGATAGCCGGGGTTTTCGGCCAGAAACGCCGCCAGTTGCTGAAGCGTGGCGAACGGTCCCGCGCCCAGCGCCGCCGCCCCGGTGTCAAAAATCAGATCGTTCAGCGCCACATGGCCGAGGCTGATCAACGGCCCGGCAATCCCGGTGGTTCCGGCGGTCTGGCGCGGTGGGTTCTGCCCCTCGAATTGTGGGGCCTGCGCCACAAATTTCAGTCCCGCGCCATCCGGCGGCGAGACATGCACCATCTGCACATAGACCGCGTTTCCGGTGCGGCTGATCAACAGGCTAAGGGCCTCATCAGTGCCCCGCGTGGCCGAAACAAAGCGGTAGTCGCGGATGTTCACATGCATGTCCGGCGACGGGATCACCTCTATGGCAAAGCGGAAGTCAAACCCGCCGCAAGCCAGATCGCGGCAATCCAGCACGATTTCGAATCCGGCGGTCACAAGCTGATCCCGCAGCGGGGCCAGTATCTGCAAGGTACTGGCGGCGGCCCCATCCAATCGCCAGCTTTGACGGGTAATGCGCCCTTCAAGGTCGCGGTCGGGACAGTGCCATCGGCAAACGGACCCAACGGCAGGGCATAGCTGTCCAACGGGTTAACCCGATCCCCTTGCAGCCGTGCCCCGGGCGGCAAAGTCAGATCACCCGCAACCCCCGCCACAGGGGACAGAAGGCCCACAAAGGCGATGGCATGGAACAGGCGTGGGATCATCGAGATTGTGCGTGATATTCTTCGTTGGGAAGCATTGCCGTGGCGCTGGCGACACGGTTGGTCATGTTGAAGAACCCGGCGACATTGGCGATGTCCCAGATGTCCCGGTCGCTGAACCCCACATCGCGCAGGCCCTGACGGTCGGCCTCTTCTATGGTGGCGCTGGCGGTGGTCATCAGCGCGGCAAAGTCCAGCATCGCCCGCTGACGCGGGTCCAAAGGTGCGACGCGGTAGTTCATCACCATCATTTCGCCAAGGATCGGATCACCGGACAATTGCCGCACCGCGGCACCATGGGCGACAAGGCAATAAAAGCACTTGTTGATCGACGACACCACGACGGCGATCATTTCGCGGTCCAGCTTGCTCAGCCCGCTGGGGGCCAGCATCAGGTCGTTGTAAAGCCCGGTAAAGGCGTTCAGCTTGTCGACGTCAAAGGCGTTTGCCCGCAGGACATTGGGGATCATGCCCAGTTTATCGACACAGATGTCAAAGTACTTCTGCGTGTCTTCGGGCAGCGGGTCGACCATCGGCAGGTCAAGGGCGATGGGGGGGGTTGATGCGGTCACGATTGGTCGCCTTCCTTTGGTATGTAACGGTAATGATAGGTACCCACGGCGTCCATGCCCAGTGAGGCATAAAGCGCATTGGCCCCGATGTTGGCCGTGGTACAGATCACGGAAAATGTGTGTGCGCCCTGTTCGGCAGCCCACAGGGCGGCCCCGCGCATCATCCAACCGCCCAGACCCTGCGCGCGCTGATGCGGCAGGATTTCCAGCGCGTGAACCATGGCGATACCGTCATGGATCGCCACATAGGCGGCCCCTCCGGGTTTTTCGTTCTGACGCGCCAGCAGGCCGGTTTTAGGGCCATGCGCGCGATTCATCACCGCCAGCCTGCCGTGGCCGATGCCGCCAGCGGCCCAGATTTCCACCATGATCGCAAGCGGTTGCCAGATAGAGAACACCGTGACGCGCGGCAGAGGCAGGTCGCACAGGTGGTCGGTGGGACAGGTATAGATCATCACTTCGTCGCGGATCGCGTATCCGCGCGCGGCCAAGGCGGCGTCCAGCGCGCTGTCGTCGGGGCGGATCATGAACAGCGGGTCTTGGCCAAGGGCGCGCATGGCCTCCTCGGCAGTGGGCAGATCATCGGCAGTGAACGGCGCGTTTTGCGTCGCCGCCGCTGCCAGCGCCACCAAGCC
>NVQY01000072.1 GCA_002400675.1 Paracoccaceae bacterium
CGCCAAACACAAACGGAAACGCCCGCCCTGCGGCAGCGTTGATCTGCGCCGATATCACCGCCGCGCCGATCATGTTCACGGTCTTGTATTTGCCAGCCGCCACCGCCCTGGTCGACCCGACGATATCAGAGGCTCCGATCATCCAGCCATCCGGCAGGGCGGTATAATTGGCCGGATCGCTGAGGTCACCAAAAGAGGTGCGCAAGGGCAGCGCGTCGTAAAATTTGTCGCTGTTGGCGGTGTCATCCATAAGGCACCTTAGCACCGCGCGCCCGGTCGCAAAGCAAAAGCCTGCGTTTCACCCCGCCCTTGCACCTTTATTGCGCCCGTGTCAGGCATTCCACAAAACCACAAAAGGGGCTTTCACATGCAATTCGGTCTGATCCTCTTGTGTCTGGCATATGTCCTCAGCCAGTTCTTCCGCGCCTTTCTGGCGGTGCTAAGCGGCGTGTTGGAGCAGGATATTGGTGCCGGCCCCGAAGACCTTGCCCTTGCCTCCAGCTTTTGGTTCCTGTCGTTTGCGGCGATGCAACTGCCGGTGGGCTGGGCGCTGGACCATATCGGACCGCGACGCACCGGGTCGTGGCTGTTGCTGATCGGTGGCGGCGGCGGGGCGCTGTTGTTTGCCTTTGCCAGCACGCCTGCGCATATCAATATCGCCATGCTGCTGATCGGGATCGGCTGTTCGCCGGTGCTGATGGCGTCCTATTACATCTTTGCCCGCGAATACCCGCCGGCACGCTTTGCCACCCTTGCGGCGCTGATGCTGGGGGTGGGATCGGTCGGCAATCTGGTCGCCTCCTACCCACTGGCGCTGTCGACCGAGATGATTGGTTGGCGTGCGTCGCTGGTTGGCCTGTCGGGCCTTAGCATCGCCGTGGCGGTGGGGATGTTCTTTACGGTGCGTGACCCCGCCAAACACCAAGGCGATGAAAAAGGGTCGGTGTTCGACCTGCTAAAGCTGCCAATCATGTGGGCCATGCTGCCGCTGATGTTTGTCAACTACGCCCCCGCCGGGGCCTTGCGCGGCCTGTGGATCGGCCCCTACCTGCGCGATGTGTTTGGTTTGAACACGGCGCAGATTGGCCAGGCCACGCTGGTCATGGGGGTGGCAATGATCGCCGGAACGCTGGCCTATGGGCCGATGGACCGCATCTTCGGCACCCGTAAATGGGTAGTGTTCACTGGTAACATTCTGGGCGCGGTGGCGATCCTGACCCTTGTCGCGGTGATTGATGTGAACCTCTACCTGTCCGTGGCTCTGATCGCGCTGGTCGGGATCCTTGGTGGGTCGTTCCCGGTGGTGATCGCCCACGGGCGCGCGTTTTTCCCACCCCACCTTGTGGGACGCGGCGTGACGTTGATGAACCTGTTTGGCATCGGCGGCGTGGGCGTGATGCAATTCGCCTCGGGGCGCATTCACCCGGCCTATTCGGGCGGTGATCCGGCGGCGCCTTATGTGGCGATATTCGCGTTCTTTGGCCTGTCCCTGATGGTGGGCGCGCTGATCTACCTGTTCAGCCGTGATCGGCTGGACTGAACTGCCCCTTTCCCCGCCCCGGCTTTGACGCTAAGACACCGCTGCCGGTCATCGGACAGGCAGATTATCTGGAGAAAAGAATATGGGTTATCGCATCGTCGTCGTCGGTGCCACAGGCAATGTGGGCCGCGAAATGCTGAACATACTTGAGGAGCGCCAGTTCCCGGTTGACAAACTTGCCGTGCTGGCCTCGCGCCGCTCGTTGGGCACAGAAGTCGCGTTTGGTGACAAGACGCTGAAAACTCAGGATCTWGATACGTTTGATTTCACCGGCTGGGACATTGCCCTGTTCGCCGTGGGGTCCGACGCCACCAAGATCTACGCCCCCCGCGCCGCCGCTACCGGGTGCGTGGTGATCGATAACAGCTCGCTTTACCGTTATGACCMRGACGTGCCGCTGATCGTGCCMGARGTGAACCCSSAGGMSRTKSWYGGYTATTCCAAGAARAACATCATCGCCAACCCCAACTGYTCSACCGCRCAGATGGTCGTGGCGCTCAAACCCCTGCACGACCGCGCGCGGATCAAGCGGGTGGTGGTCTCTACCTATCAATCCGTTTCCGGTGCCGGCAAACAGGGCATGGACGAGTTGTGGAACCAGACCAAGTCTATCTACAATCCGGTCGACGACAAACCGGCCAGGACATTCACCAAGCAGATTGCCTTTAACGTGATCCCGCATATCGACGTGTTTCTCGACGGCGGCGAGACCAAGGAAGAATGGAAGATGGCCGCCGAAACCAAAAAGATCATCGACCCGGCGATCAAGGTCACCGCCACCTGCGTACGCGTGCCGGTGTTTGTCGGCCACTCAGAGGCGATAAACATCGAGTTCGAAGAGTTCCTGGACGAGGACGAAGCCCGCGACATCCTGCGCGAGGCCCCCGGCATCATGGTGATCGACAAACGCGAAGACGGCGGCTACGTCACCCCGGTTGAATGCGTCGGCGATTATGCGACCTTCATCAGCCGCATCCGTCAGGACAGCACCATCGACAACGGTCTGAACCTGTGGTGCGTGTCCGACAACCTGCGCAAGGGCGCGGCGCTGAACGCGGTACAGATCGCCGAAACGCTGGGTACGCGGGTGTTGAAAAAGGGCTAAGGCGTTCGACAAGCCAAACTGCGGGCAATTCAGTTGTTGCTATTCGGCAGACACCAGAAAATGCCCCACGACCTCTTTCTTCAGGGCGTCGCGGGTGCCTGGTTCTCGCAGGGCGTGGCGGACATCCGGCTCTTGCGGCGGGGTGTCGGACGAGAAATTCTCGTACATTTTGACGATTTCGACAAAGCCTTTATCGAATCTATCGTCCAAAGCCGTGCGTTCGCGCGCGACCAACTCAACTGACCTAACAGTCGTCATGCATAATCTCCCCGGCCAATTGCCATTCGAAAAATCGACGCAATAGCTGTCGATGTTATGTCACAGTAGAAATATCTTTGCAATAAGACGCTAAGGAGTCATGAATGGCCCCACCCCCAGAGTAGCGGAAAATTGTGAATATTTTATGCAACAACATTACATCACCACAGGCCATTTAGAGTGAACTCTGGGTCCGCCACTGTCGGCAGCGCCATCCGGGCCGTCCTTCCGAAAGGGTCAAATCCAGAGAATTCCCCGCCCGGGTTGACGGCGCGATCACGACTGAATGCCCCAGACGCACGCCAGAATCTCGAACTTTGGCGTGATCCACCGGCTTTCGCACCAGATTTGTTTGCGGCTTCTGCCTACCTTTGTAAATTGGGGGGAGTCCTGCCGTATTTCAATCCCTCGCCGTATTTTTCAGGCGGTGAGAACTGCCAGTTTGGGTTGAATCAAGAAGATAGGAAAAAGGCGGACGACGCTTCCATCACCTGGCGCCAGACCAGCAAGTTTCCCGAATTTTGCAAAGACCTATGGAAGACACTGACCAAGAATTGGGACAACCCGTTGCTGCCGGGGTTTTACGACCGGGTAGAAGACTGCGCGCCTGAATGGTGGAAGGCGGCCCTGACACTTACGATGGTTGCCGACATGGCCTGCGAACGCATCCTGCAAGGGAAGGCGGAAAAATTCGACACGGAAGGCCCGTTCGAACGAATGATCAAATGGTCCTATCTTGTTCAAGAGAAGAAGGCTCAAAGCAAATCTGTGGAATTTCGCCCACCAGCCAGCCTGACCATGGTTGCCGATACCAGTGTTGTCTGCGTTCTGCCCAAGATGCGCATCGCACCGGTCGGGGCTACATTGCGCAATGTGTCGCGCAACCTGTCACTGTTGCCAGGGCGGGGCGAAGTGCGGTGTTATTGGTCCAATATCGGCGACACGGCAACACCAAGCGAAGACAACGAGACCCTGGATATTCTGTTGATTCCAGAACCACGACGCATCGGCTCCATAGACTTTGTGCCCCAGGCAAACGGGAACCGTACAAACAACGTTTTGCACAGGGAAAAGTGGAACTGGGATAATTTCGATCTGGCACAAAACTGGATAAAAACCGAGGGAAACCGCGCCAAGTTTCTAGCGGATTGTGCCAAGCTTCTTCTAAAAGCAAAACGCCAATCCCGCTGCGTGAACGCGGTTATTCTGCCCGAATATGCCGTGGATTATGCACTGTTTGAACAGATATGCGACAAGTTGAAAGTTATCGAACCCCGTTTGGAATTCGTGATTTCCGGCTCCAGCAATAACTGCCATGGACAAAGCGGGAATATGGTTCTGACGCGGGTTTGGGACAGTCAGGAAAAGCCAGAGTTTCACATCACCAACAGCCGCAGAAAACACCATAGATGGCGCATGGACCGCCGTCAGGTAGAGGCGTACGCCTTGTCGTCGGCCCTGAACCCAAAAATTGTCAACTGGTGGGAAAACACGCCGCTTGGACGGCGCGAGCTATATTTTCACCGGTTTCGCAAAGCTTCGGTGTTTTCGGTCCTGATTTGTGAAGAGTTGGCCCGGTCAGATCCCTGTCATGAAATCCTAAGATCGGTGGCCCCCAATCTTATTTTTGCGCTGTTGTTAGACGGGCCGCAAATTCAAAAAAGGTGGCCTGCGCAATATGCATCGAACCTGGCCGATGATCCGGGCAGTTCCGTACTGACTTTTACGTCATATGGCCTGATAGAAAGAGCTAATCTTCAGGGGCATTTCGATCCCAATTTCTCGATTGCAATGTGGAAGGACGACACAGGAAAAGTTGTTGAGATCCCGATGCCCCAGAGCGATGGACCGCGTGGCGTTCTCCTGTCTCTATGGCCCGAGCATATTCGTGACATAACGATTACTGGCAAACGCTCGGAAGAACGCGCCTGGCGCTATAGCAGTCATTTCCCAATCGTTCTGTGAATCGGCACCTATCCGGCGCGTTATTTGCCACATCAACCACGCTTTCTTCTGCCAGAATTGAACACTTTAGGAATGGGTTTGCCCTATTTGCCCCCCCTCAAACCTGAATAAACTTTTCCTTCGCCGGATCAAAACACTGTAACCCGCCCTCGCCGATGTCGGTCCACAGCCCGTGCAGGCTCAGCTCTCCTTCGGCAACCGCCTCGGACACAAACGGGAAGGTCATCAAATTCTCCAGCGAGGTGATCACCGCGTGCTTTTCCAGCTGGTTGATCTGCTCGGCTTCGTCTTCGATATCCGCCACCTGATCGAATTTGGGCCGCAGGATATCCATCCACCTCCCGACAAAGCTTTCCTTGGCCTCAAGTTCCGGCGCGCGGCCCTTGCACATGTCGATACAGCCCTGAATACCGCCGCATTGCGAATGCCCCAGCACGATCAGATGCACCACGCCCAGCACGCTGACCGCGTATTCCACCGCCGCACTGGTGCCGTGGTGGTCGCCGTCCGGTTCATAGGGCGGCACAAGGTTGGCGATGTTACGGTGGATAAAGAATTCGCCCTGATCCGCGCCAAATATCGACGTCACATGCACCCGGCTGTCGCAGCACGAAATCACCATCGCCCGTGGCCTTTGGCCGTCTGACGCCAACCGGCGATACCAGCCACTGTTCTCGGCATAGGACGTCGCTTTCCAGCCGTGATACCGCTGGACCAGATATTTCGGCAAAGGTTTCGCATTTTTCATGGTTTCGACCCTTGTCATTCAGATTTGCAATTGCAGCATTACCCTGAATTGTATCCAAATTCGAGCGATTAAAACACCCCTGATCAACCTTTTGCAAACTTCTGGCGTGCAAACCTCAGGTATGCCGTGGGGGCGATTATCTGGGGTGAATATGGTGGCAACAGTTTTAACACTTGTGCAGAATGAAACGGTTCGTCTGGATCAGGACCGGCTAAGCGGGCTGTATCATCAGCTGGGCGAGGCCGGGGCCGAAGATGTCGTGTGTCGCGCGATCGAGGAACTGGCCATACGGCTGGCCCAATGCGAACGTCTGTGGCGGCAACGCGATCAGGCGGGATTGCGCAAATGCGCACGATCGCTGATCGCCATATCCGATCAGATCGGCATGGCCACGCTGGCGCGGGTTGCGGGCAATGTCACGGATGTCGTCGATGCGGGGGACGCGCCGGCAATCGGGGCCACATTGTTTCGGTTGCTGCGCATCGGCGAACGATCCCTGACCGCGGTCTGGGATTTGCAGGACCTTTCTGTCTGATCACCCTTGCGGGTGGCGTGGGGCAGGCTAATCTGGGGCAAATGTCCCTAATGCCGAGTGTTCTCATGGTCGCCACTTTCTCCACCAACCGCAAAGCGGCAATTCCGCTGCATGTCATTGATCTGTCCGGGTTTGACGACTGGCTGCAAACGCAGGACGAACCGGTGCAGGCATGGGTTGGTGCCAACAGTTTCAAAGGCGCGCGGGGCGAGGTTCTGATGGTGCCGGGCGTTGATGGCAAACCGGTCATGGCGCTGGCCGGATACGGCACCGCAGGGCAAAGGTCGCGGCGACGCTTCCACCTTGCCGCCACAGCTGCCAAGTTGCCGCAGGGCGTGTACGAAATCGCTTCGGGCATCCCGGATGAAAATCTGGCGGTCGAATGCTTCGGCTGGTTGATGGCCTCCTATCGTTTCGATCGCTACCGGGGCCATAGCGTCAGTGACGTGCGCCTTGTTGCCCCCGCGACGGTCGATGCCGCCCGGTTAGAGATCACCGTCGCCGCCGAATGGATGATTCGCGATCTGATCAACACGCCCGCCGCCGACATGGGCCCGGCCGAACTTGAATCCGCCGCCGCCGGGGTTGCCGCCGCCCATGATGCCGAAATCTCGGTGATCCGTGGCGACGAGTTGCTGACGCAGAACTTTCCGATGATCCACGCGGTGGGCCGTGCCGCCGATCAGGCGACCCGCGCGCCCCGGCTGATCGACATGCGCTGGGGCAAAATGGGGCCAACCCTGACGCTGGTGGGCAAGGGCGTGTGTTTCGACACCGGCGGGCTGAACCTGAAGCCGAGTGGCAGCATGGGGCAGATGAAAAAGGACATGGGCGGGGCCGCAAATGTTCTGGGGCTGGCGCAGATGATCATGGCGCTGAACCTGCCGTTGCAGCTTCGGGTGCTGATCCCGACGGCAGAAAACTCGGTTTCCGGCAATTCCTATCGCCCCGGCGATGTGCTGACCTCGCGCAAGGGGCTGACGGTGGAAATCAATAATACCGACGCCGAAGGCCGGTTGGTTCTGGCCGATGCGCTGGCGCTGGCCGACGAAGAGACCCCCGATCTGGTGGTCTCCATGGCCACCCTGACCGGGGCCGCGCGGGTCGCCGTGGGGTCGGACATTGCGCCGTTTTACACTGATGACACGCCCACCGCCCATAACCTTAGCGACGCCGCCGCGCGGGTCGAAGACCCGGTCTGGCGTATGCCGTTCCACGACCCTTACGAGCTGAACATCGAACCGGCCATTGCCGATCTGGACAACGCGCCCTCGGGTGGGTTTGCCGGGTCGATCACCGCCGCCCTGTTCCTGCGCCGCTTTGTCGAAAAATCGCGCTATGTGCATTTCGACATCTACGGCTGGCAATTGGCAAACGCCCCGGCCCGCCCCAAGGGCGGCGTGGGGCAAGGTCCGCGCGCCATTCTGGACGCCCTGCCCGACCTGCTGAACCTGTGAATACCCCGGTTGATCCTTTGACCTCAAACCGCGCACAGGTAATTGCGCCGGTGGCCAACCTCATGCGCGCACCGGGCGGCCCACGGGACCGGCAGGTACTTTTTGGCGAACGTGTTGAGACCCAAGGCACCGCTGATGGCTGGACCCGGATCAAGGCCGACAAGGACGGGTACACCGGCTATGTCGCCAGCCCGTCTTTGGGGCCAGACCACCCGCCAACCCACTGGATCAGCGCACCTTCCAGCCATATCTACAGCGCGGCCGATCTGAAATCCCCGGACCTGATGGCGCTTAGCTTTGGCAGCCGGATCACCATGATCTCGCAGACGGGAAAATACATTGAAACCCGCGCTGGCTTCATTCCCCGCACCCATCTGACCCCGGTTGGCACCCATATGAACGACCCGCTGGAGGTCGCCAGGCTGTTTCTAGGCTCGCCCTATCTTTGGGGGGGCAACAGCCGCTTTGGCCTTGATTGTTCCGGTTTGGTTCAGGCGGCATATCTGGCCTGCGGTCGGCCCTGTCCGGGCAACAGCCATCAACAGGAAACCGCGCTTGGGGCGGTTCTGTCGGCGGGCACGGCACCCCGGCGCGGCGATCTGCTGTTCTGGAAGGGTCATGTGGCGATGGTGGTCGACGCCGATACAGTCCTGCACGCAAATGCGTTTCATATGGCCGTCAGTTACGAGCCATTGCAAGGCGCGGTTGAGCGGATCAAAGCGCAAGGCGAAGGCCCTGTGGCCAGCCACATACGCCCCTGATTTGCCGGCTACTTGACGGCCCGGATCAGTTTGCGCTCCAACACCCGCAGCACGGTTTTCAGGTCTGGCCCGCGCTTCAAAACCTGTCCGTCCATGGCAACAACCGAATATTGCCCCTGACGGGCCCGCAGCGCCGGGCGTTTTTCGATGCGGTACAGTGGATGTTCGGCGGTGCGGCGAAAGACCGAAAACACCGCCAGTTCTTTCAGGCAGGAAATCCCGTAGTCGCGCCATTCTCCGGCGGAGACCATCCGGCCATAAAGCGACAGGATGACGGCCAGTTCCTTGCGGTCAAACGCAACCTGAACCGGGATCGGACCGCTGGAAGATTTACCGGGAAACTGACTGGGCCGTTGGATTGTCATGCCCCAGAGTTGCGCCAATCGGGGCGCAAATCAACCCCGTTCGACCTGTTTGACGCCGGGTCCGGCCATTCGCATTCAGCGGTGGCGGGCTTTTTCAAAATCTAGAAGGCAACGGGTCGGCCAGCCCCGGTCCCCCGGTCGTGGCCTTGCCCATCCACGCCTCGGCAGCTGCGGACAGGGCGCTATAGGCCCGCGCAACCGACCGGCGCGGGTCTGTTAGTGGCGCGTCGCGTGGCATCAGATCGCTGGGAACCTCGGGAAACCGCAACACAATCCGCCGCCAGCGGTGGATCAGCAACACCCGCGCGGCGGCCCCGTCCAGCGGAGTCGCCACCCGGTTGGCATCCAACGCCGCGATGTCATCGCCAAGCGCGCTCAGGGCGGCGCGGTGGTCCTCACTTAGCAACGATGCGCGGTAGGCGTCCGAGATCGCCGTCAGATCACCAACCACCAGACAATCCGCGCCTTCCGGGGCCTCATCCGCCGGGATAAGAATGGCTTCTTGCCGGGCCGACGCGCCAATTTTCAGGGCAATCGCCCAACGGGTTACCGGTGCGTCACGCGGCGGCGCATAGATGCGCGTGGTGGCCGGGGCAAAGCGGGCCTGCCCCTGTTCGCTTAGCCGGTAAAGGCTGGTGCGACCCTGGCGTTCACTGGTGACCCAACCATCGCGCCCCAGCCGCGACAAGGCCGTGCGCACCGCGCCTTTCTCCACCCCGACCCGGCCCAGAATACTGCCCAGCTGCGCGGTTGAAATCTGCCCACCCCGGTGCTGTACCAGATCGCCGAAAACGGTGATGACCATCGACCAGACCCGCAGGCGGCCCTGATTGTGCAATGCGGTGATTTGTGCGACAAGCGGATCCATTCACCCGGTTTAGCCCGGATTGCCCGGCAACGTCAAAATCCGTTTTTCTGCCAGTTTTCCGCCACCGCCCAAGAAAATTCGCCAAATTTTCTTGCCTACAGCCAGCCACAGCCCCTGAGGCGAGGGGTCGCAAAGGCGCGCATTCACGCAAACCGCCCCTGACAAAACCACCCCGACGACATCGCCCCGCCATGCGCGTAAAACAGCCACAACCGATCCCCCTGCCCTGTGGTGACCACCCAGTAATCGCGCACGCCGCTGCGCCAGTTGGGATCGTCCAGCCACCATTCCGGGGCAATCCGTTCCGGCCCGATCGCCAGCGCCAGATCCCATCCCCGCCCGCGCCATCGAAACGCCGCCGGCACCGCCGGATCGTCCGGCGCATGCACCACCTCTGGTCCCCATAACAACAGTGGGCGTGGGTTGCGCGCCACCGCCCACCCCTCTGCCGGGCCAGACCATGCGGCGGCCAGAACCTGCGCGGTCTTTTCCGGGATATGACTGGACGCGGGGTGGCGCCGGGTAATCGCCTCCAGCCCCACGCGCGCGCCCAAGCGTCCAATCAGATCGTCAAGCGCATTGTTGCCCGCCAACCGCTCGCTGACCGCACGCCCCGCCTGTAGATGCCCCACCGATGTACGCGCATGCACCGGCTCGTTGCCGATCGCCTCCATCCGCAGCATGTCGATGCCAAACCCGGCGTCGATCTGATCCAGCTTCAACTCCAGCAATGGGCGAATGCGCTCTGGCTCCTGCGCCGGGCGGGCCAGCCCTATGGTGATCACTTCAGTACTTTGATCACAGCGATACGCCTCGAACCGCAGGGTCCGCACGCCGCGCCCCTTGTCCTTGAGTTGCGCACACAACTGCGGCAACATCCGGTCGATCCCGGCCAGCAGATCATCCTTTAGCCCAATCGGGTCGGGCATGGTCAGGCGCACGGCAAAATGATGCGGTGGGCGCGCCGGGGACACCGGTTCAGGCGCGCTGCCCATCGCCTGATCCAGCCGCAGCACCAACCCCCGGCCAAACCGCCGCGCCAGCCCGGCGCGCGGCTGGCCCAGCAGATCACCAACCCGGCGCAGCGATAATATTTCGGCGCGCATCCGGGTGTCGCGCAACTGCGCCGCCAGATGCAGGGCATAGCCCTGGGTGGCGCGCAAGTCCTGGCGCAATAACTGCCGCACGGGTTCTGCGGGCCAGATTTCAAGCTCGCCCGCTTCCAGCACCTCTGCCGCACAGTGAAAGCTGGCGCTGCTCAGCGAGGCCTCGGCCAGAATATCGCCCGCCCCGGCGCGTTGCAGAATAAAAGTCGCCCCGTCCATCTGTCGGCGCAGTAAATGTACCTTGCCCTGAACGACCTTGTGAAAGCTATGCACCGGGTCACCGCGTTCAAAAACCAACGCGCCCTTTTCAAGGCGCACCATTCTGCTTGGTATAGTGCGA
>NVQY01000073.1 GCA_002400675.1 Paracoccaceae bacterium
GCGATAACCGGAGTCCGGCGTTCACGGCGCACATGTTCGACGATACCACCTTCAAAGATGATCTTGTCACCGCCGCCACCGGCAAATTCAGCCAGGTCCATACCGGCGCAAAACACCTTGCCCGCACCGGTCAGGACCATGACCCGAACCTTGGGGTCAGCGTCCAGCCGGGCCACGGTTTCGATAAGGGTCGCCATCAGTGTCGCATTCAAAGCATTGCGCTTGTCGGGGCGGTTAAGGGTCAGAATGGCGATCTTGCCGTCATCCCGGGTTTCGGGCAGGAGTTCGGGTTGGTCTTTGTTTGTCATGACAAACTTTCCTTTTGGTTTAACGCCCCTGCCACACCGGCGCGCGCTTTTCGGCAAATGCGCGGGGGCCTTCAATGGCGTCCTGGCTGGCATAAACCACTTCGTGCAGCTGCTTGCCCTTTTCCAGACCGGCGGCACAGCCGAGGTCCATGGTCGCGCGCACGCTGGCCTTGGCGGCAATCACCGACAGCGGTGCGCCAAGGGCGATGCGGTCGGCCAGATCGCGGGCACGGGCACGCACCGCGTCGGGCGTGTCTTCGAGGTAATTGATGAAGCCGTAATCCTGAAGGCGTTCGATTGGCATCAGATCACCGGTCAGCACCATTTCCATCAGGATGGGTTGCGGCATCATCGACATGGCCGGGGACGCCCAGGGCGATCCACGGCCAACCTTGACTTCGGTGATGCCGGCCTTGGTGCCTTTCAGGCCAACCCGCAGGTCGCTCATCAAGGTCAGCATCATACCACCCGCCATCAGCGATCCGGTCATCGCCGAGATTATGGGCTTGGAGCAGGCGCGCATGTGGTCAAAAAACGGATCACGCGCTTTTGACAGGATATCAACGCCCTCGTCGCGGGCAATTTCGGTGGCTTCTTTCAGGTCAAGCCCGGCGCAAAAGACGCCGCAATCGGCCGAAGTCAGGATGGCAACGCGAATATCGGCGTCAGCCTCGACTCGGTCCCAGGCATCGGCCAGCCCGTTGAACGCGGCCACAGACAGGGCATTTTTGCGTTCAGGGCGATTGATCAGAACGGTTGCCACCCCGTTGTCAACGGTGAGCTCGATAGGGTTGATTGTCATGAGAGTTCCTTGAAACGCAGGCTTGGGAAAGGTCCGGGGGGCATCAACCCCCCGAACCAGATTGTTTTACTCGGTTGCAAACTTGCTCGAGCTTTCCCTGACCAGTTCCCAGATCAGATCGGAATAGGCGGCGGTCCATTCCTGTTGAGGAACCCAGGTTTTGCCGTCCCACATCTCGACGCGGGTTTTACCGCCGCCGCCGTGGTCGGCTGCTGTCACGGTCAAAGGCGCAAACAGGCCGTTGGCGTCAAAGCCGGAAATGCTCTCGTATCCGGCTTTCATCGATTCGGGCGTCACGGGATACCCGCTTTGCTCAACCGCCAGACGCGCGGCCTCAAACGCTGCAGAATAGATGCCGACGCCGGTGTTGTAATACACGTCATAGATCTTTTCCTCAGGTCCGGCGCCTTTGCCGTTGCCATAAACTTCGGCAATGATCTTCTGGATGATCGGCAGATCCTGACCGCCGGCCACGTTGGTACCGCGTTTGATGCCAATGGCTGCCTCGGCGCCGATATTGGCGATATCAACTTCGTTCAGCCAGTTGACCGAAAGGTACTTGTCGATCGGAAAACCATTACGCTTCATCTCTTTGGCGGCAACGACGTGCCCACCGGCCAGAAGCCAGGCCATCACATAGTCAGGCTTGTCACGGCGTATCTTGGTCCAGACGCTGGCCTGATCACTGCCGGGCAGTGGCACAGGGTAAAGCGCCAGTTCAAAGCCTTCTTTTTCGGCAAGGGTTTCCAGCAGGTGAATTGGTTCCTGCCCAAAGGCATAGTCCAGATAGGCAAAGCCGATCTTTTTGCCGGCCATATCGCCGCCAAATTGTTCTTTGATATAGGCGATGTCATTGGCGGCCTGGCCCAGATAAGTCGGACCAACCGGGAAAATCTGGGTGAACACCGAACCATCCACCGCGTCACCACGGCCAACCAGCGATTGGATCAGGATGTTCTTGTCTTTCATCACCCGTGGCAGAACGGCAATGGAAACCGGTGTGGACAGCATGTCAAACACCACAACACCTTCGCGCTTGAGCTGTTCGTAACACTCAATACCACGCTGGGGCTCATTGCCATGGTCACGCACGATCACTTCGATGTCGTGGCCGCCAATGCCGCCTTTTGAATTGACCAGCGTAGCAAGGTCTTGAGCCGCTTGGGCAACCTGAGGCGTGATAAAGGTATAAGCCTTGGAAAGGTCATAACACAGACCAAACTTGATCGTGCCTTCGGCTGCAAACGCAGGTGTCAGGCTGGTAATGCCCACAACTGCGGCCGCCGCCAGGTTTCTGGAATAAGTCGTTAGTTTCATTGGGTCGTTCCTCCACTGTTGAAAATTGAACGCGGCTGTTGTTTAGCTCAACCAGCGTTTTCGTCTGCTGTAGTGCTTGATTTCATGAAAGTTTTTGCCTTCGCCACCACCCWGATAAAATTCTTGAATGTCAGAGTTTGTTTTCAGGGCCTCTGCCGTGTCGTGCATCACCACCCGACCGTTTTCGATCAGGTATCCGTGCGAAACAATGTCCAGTGCGGCGATGGCATTTTGTTCGACCAACAAAAGCGACAAGCCCTGTTCCTTGTTGATGCGCTGGAGGATGCCAAAAATCTCAGCCACCAGAAACGGCGCCAGGCCAAGGCTGGGTTCGTCCAGCATCAACAGACGCGGCTGGGTCATCAGAGCGCGGCCAATGGCCAGCATCTGCTGTTCGCCGCCCGACAGATACCCCGATTGCGCCGATTTACGGTCTGCCAGACGCGGGAAATATTCATACATCCGCTCTTTTTCGGCATTAATCTTGGCGCGCGGCATCGACATCGGTGCCGCTGCTTCCAGGTTTTCGTCCGGGGTCAGATGTTCAAACACTCGGCGGCCTTCGATGACGTGGCAGATGCCCATTGTCACCCGGTCCTGCGGCGGGCTATCGCCAATCAACTGACCATCAAAACGGATTTCACCCCGGCTGACCTTGCCGCGCTCGGCTTTGAGCAGGCCGCTGATCGCCTTGAGCGTGGTGCTTTTGCCGGCCCCGTTTGAACCTAGAAGGGCAACCATACCGCCACGGGGAACCTCGACTGAGACGCCTTTGATCGCCAACAGAACCGAATCGTAAAGCACCTCGATGCTGTTCAGGGACAGGATTGGGTCGTTTGTGTCATTTTGCGCCATATCGCCCCCCTATTTCTTAAGTTGATCAAACGGCCAGATCATCAGGTAGTCCCTGATATTGGCGTATAGTTTTCCAAGCCCCAGCGGCTCGACCATCAAAAAGATCACGATCAGCGCGCCGTAGGCGGCATTCGGGATATGCGCCAGCGTCTCGATGCTTAGTTCCAGCCCAATAAGCCCGGCAAAAGCCGAGAATACCTGGTTCACCACCCCGGGCATAAGCAGGATCAGGGCGGCGCCCATATAGCTGCCGATGATGCTGCCCAGACCGCCGATGATCACCATTGCCAGCACTTGAATCGATACGTTGACGGCAAACTGTTCCGGGGCGGCCAGAAAATAGAACGTCGCCACAAGGATCGCGCCGGTAACGCCGGCAATGAAGGACGAGGCGGCAAAGGCGACCAGTTTATAGTAAAAGCTGTTTACCCCCAGAATTGCGGCGGCAAAGTCTTTTTCGCGCACCGCAACCCAGGCGCGGCCCAGCCCGGTGCGTTTGAGGTTCAGCATGAAGATCGTGACCAGGATGCACCAGCCAAGGGCGACGTAATACAGGCCAGCATCCGAGGTTATTTCCTGCCCCAACAGCGCAAAAGGCGGCGATTGCAGCGAGGCGTGCGAGCCGCCGGTTATTGTCGGTGAGTGGGTCAGCACCCAGTCCATGACAAATTGCATCGCCAGTGTTGTCAGCGCCAGATAAAGACCCTTGACCCGCAGGGCGGTAAAGGCAAACAGGCTGCCGATCACCGAAGACGACAAGCCGCCGATCAGCAGGGCAAACTCCCACGGGATGCCGAACCGGGCGGCGTGAACGGCGCTATAGGCCCCAACGGCCATCACGGCGGCGTATCCCAGATGCAACTGCCCGGCCCAGCCGGTAACAAGGTTCAGGCCCAGAACCGCCGCCGTCCAGATCAGCCAGGGCAGGACATAGCTGTTAAGGTACAGCGATGGGATCAGAAACGGTGCGGCAAGCCCGATCATAAGCAGGATAATTACCGCGTTACGGTCAGCGGGCACCTGAAACATTCGGCGGTCGGACACATAACTGCTGTGGCGCACACCCGAGAGGCGATAGAACATCTGCTAAACCCTTTCGATATCGTGACGGCCAAACAGGCCATGCGGGCGGATCATTACCGTCAGGATCAAAACGGCGGCAACGATCAGATCGCGGCTGCCGCCGCCGACAATGTCATCCAAGTAAAACGACCCGACGCTTTCCAGAACGCCCAGGATGATGCCGGCCACAACCGCCCCGACGATACTGTCCAGCCCACCCAGAACCGCCACGGTCAGCCCTTTGAGCAGCAGCAATGACAGCGATTGTTCGACGCCCTGAATTTCGCCCCAGATCACCCCCGTGGCCACCGCCACAACCGAGGCCAGACCCCAGGACAGGCCCACGCCGCGTTCCACGGATATGCCCACCGACCAGGATGCCATATAGTCATCGGAAATGGCGCGCAAACGGATGCCAAGGCGGGTGCGAAAGAACAACATAAAGGCAAGGAACAGCGCAATCGCCACCGCSGCCCCAACCATGTGRATACGGCTGATCAGCATATCGCCCATGAAATAAGGGTCATAGCTGACCCCGAGATTGATGGGCCGCGCCGAGCCACCCCAAACCGCCAGAGTGGCACCGCGCAGAAAGATGTCGATGCCCATGGTCATCATCAGGATCATCACAATGGGCCGCCCGGCCAACCGGCGCAGGGCGACCTTTTCGATGCCCATGCCCAGAAAGAACATGATCACAATTGCCAGCGGGATTGCCAGCCAAAGCGGCCAGCCCAGATTGCTGGAAAACGCCAGAACCACGTAAGCCCCCAGCATGGTCAGCGCGCCTTGGGCCAGATTGGGCACCGCCGAGGATTTGTAGATCAGCACAAGGCCAATCGCCACCAGCGAATAAAGCAGCCCGGTAAGGGCCCCGTTGACCGTAAGTTCGGAAATAAATACCCAGTCCATTCAAACCTCCCTGATGGGCAAAGTACGCTCGACAAAGCCTGTTTCGCCAGTTTCATAAGTGACTTCTGCTTTTATGTGCACTTCGGATGCGCCGTCATAAAGTGCTTCGATCACCGGTGAATAACGTTCTTCCACCACCTTGCGCCGCAGTTTGCGGGTGCGGGTGATCTCGCCGTCGTCCGGGTCGAACTCTTTGGGAAGGCTGACAAAACGGTGCAGCCTAAGGGCCTCGGGCAGGACGTTGTTGACCCGCTCGTAGGCCTGTTTCAGCAGATCGGCGACCTCGTCGCGCTGGGACAGGTCGGCATAAGATGTATAAGGCACGCCCTTGACCTCGGCCCAGTGGCCAACAGATTCAAAGTCGATACAAACCATCGCCGTCAGCTGATCGCGGCCCGCGCCGATCACCGCCGCGTCCTTGATGTAGGGGCTGAATTTCAGGCGGTTTTCCACATAATTGGGCACATAACGCTCGCCATCTTTGGTATAGACAACTTCGGACAAGCGCCCCAGCACCACCAGATGGCCGTCGTCCTCAAGATACCCGGCGTCGCCCGAGCGCAGCCAGCCATCTTCCAGCGCCTCGGCCGTTGCGTCCGGGTTGTTGTAGTACCCCGCAAACACATTGTCGGCGCGCAGCAGGATTTCACCGTCATCGGCAATTCTTGCCTCGACCCCGGGAAGGGGTCGACCAACCGTGTGCAACTGTACTTCGTCAGCGGTCTGAACGGCGGTAAAGGCGTTGGTTTCGGTCTGGCCATAGAACTGACGCAAGGCGATGCCAAGGCCACGGTAAAATACAAATGTATCTTCGCCAATCGCCTCGCCGCCGGTAAAGGCGTTCTTGAGCCGGGTCAGGCCAAACTGATCCTTGATCGGGCCAAACACCAGCCATTCGCCAATCATCCGCCCCAGCCGGTCCAACGGCCCCGGAGGCACGCCTTTGAGTTTACGTTTTTCAGCCTCGACCGAGCGATCCATGAAGAAATGGTAAATCCACTTTTTCAGAGGAGTCGAGTTTTCGATCCCCACCTGAATCAGGGTCAGCATGTTGTCCCATGTGCGCGGGGCGGCCAGATAAAAGGTCGGAGCAATCTCGCGCATGTCGCGCTGCACGGTTTCCTGACGTTCGGGCACGCTGATGGTAAAACGATGGGCAATTGCGGCCCCCACCGACAAGGCATAATCGCCGACCCAGGCCATTGGCAAATAGGCCACCACCTCTTCACCAGTGTCAAAGGCACCACCTGCATGAGCATTATTGGCCCCGGCGATCATGTTGGCATGGCTCAGAACGATGCCCTTTGGCTTACCGGTGGTGCCCGAGGAATGCATGAAAACCGCCGGGTCTTTGGGGTTTGCGGCGTTGATCAGCCGGTCGCGCAAAGCAGGATCATCAGCCAGCGCCTTTTGGCCCAAGGCAATGAAATCGTCCCAGGACCTAAGCCCGCTTGCGGTATAGTCGTTCATGCCGCGCGCGTCGTCATAGACAATCATCGCCGGGCTGCCGTTGCCTGCCTGGCGCAGGTCCAGCAGCTTGTCCACCTGCTCCTGATCTTCGGCGACAGCGGCCACGACGTGGGCTTCGCCGACAAAATGTTGCAGCTCGGCCAGTGTGGCACCCGGATAGGCCGGCATCGCATAGGCGCGCAACATCGAGGTGGCGACCATGGCGATATACAGGCGGACCCGGTTGTCGCCCAGGATGATAACCGCGTCCTCTTTGCCGACGCCAAGCACATCAAATGCAGCGGCGCAGGCAATAGCGGTATTAGCGTAATCGGTCCAGGTCATCTCGTTCCAGATGCCACGGTCCTTTTCGCGCAGGGCAATGTCCTGGCTGTATTGCTCGGCATTGCGGGCCAGCAGGCGGGGCAGGGTATCATGCGTCATGGCCGACTCCGATATAGGCTTCGACCACGCGGGGATCGTTGATGACCTCGCTTGGCACGCCAGTGGCAATCATCTCGCCATAGTTCAGTGCCAGCATGCGGTCGCAAATGCCGATGATCACATCCATGTGGTGTTCGATCAAAAGTACGCTGACCCCGCGTTCGGCGCGCGCATCTAGGATGAACCGTGCCATATATTCTTTTTCCTCCTGATTCATCCCGGCCATAGGCTCGTCCAGGATCAAAAGATGCGGTTCGGCCACCAAAGCGCGGGCCAGTTCGACGCGTTTTTTCAGGCCGATTGGAATGCCATCGACCAATTCGTTGCGGATACTCTCCAGTTGCAGAAAGTCGATGATTTCCTCAACAACTTCGCGGTTGGCAATCTCTTCGGGACGCGCCAGCCACCAGTACAGCGCGGTACGGATCACCCCAGGGTTCATGTGGACGTGGCGGCCCAGCAGGATGTTATCAAGCACGCTCATGCCGTTAAACAGGGCCAGGTTCTGAAAGGTACGCGCAACACCCATGGCCGCGACCTTGTGCGGCTTGGTGCCGGTAATGTCCTTGCCGTCCAGAATTATCTGGCCGGTATTGGGCGGGTAAAACCCGGTGATAGCGTTGGTCAGGGTGGTTTTGCCGCTGCCGTTGGGACCGACAAGACCAAATATCTCGCCCCGGTTGATGGTCATGTCAACGCCGGTGACCGCAACAAGACCGCCAAACCGGCGTTCGACATTGCGGCATTCCAGAACCGGAGTCTTGCCGCTTTGATGCTCAGCCGACATCTTGGATCACTCCGATATTCATCAATTTTCCCATTAAAACTCCACCCGCTATGCTATCTTGAAATAGTCTGGCCGCCCGGTAGGCCATGGATCGCCCCACATCTGCTGACCGCCGTCGATGGTCAGGACTTCGCCGGTGATGAACTTGCCCGACGGGGCCGCCATATAACCCACACCCTGTGCCACGTCCCATTCGTCGCCGGTACACAGCATCGGATTGGATTCCAGAAACGTTGCAGAACCCTCGGGTGGATAGTTGCCAAAACCGGTGCTTTCACAGCATCCCGGTGCCACGCAATTGACCCGGATATTAATTGGGGCCCATTCGACAGCCACCGTTTTCGAAAGATAAATCACCCCGGCCCGTGCCGCCACCGTATGGGCAATGCCAGGCATGCCGCGCCAGATGCTGGCGACGATGTTGATGATGTTGCCGCTTTGACCGGTCTCGACCCATTTGCGCGCAGTACTTTGCATCATCCACCAGGTTCCGTTCAGATTGGTGTCGATAACCGCGTTCCAGCCCTTGACCGTAAAATCAAGCGCCGCCTGCGGGAACTGCCCGCCGGCGTTGTTGACCAGAATATCAAGCCGTCCAAATTCGCTATGAACCCTGTCGATGAACGCTCTCACCTGCTCAGGATCACGAATGGTCATCTGTTGGGTCAGCACCTTGCCGCCAAACCCACGCAGGAATTCCGCAGTCTGTTCGAGCTTTTCCGGGTTGCGTCCGCAGATCGCCAGATCGGCGCCGTGGCGGGCAAACAACGTCGCAATGGCCCGGCCCAATCCGCCGCCACCACCACTGACAACCGCAACCTGACCCTTAAACAGGTCGGGCGCAAACACAGTCGGCTCGGTGCGAAGACGCTCTTCGTCAAACCCGAAAGTTGGCGTTTGGGTGTCGGTCATTCTATCTCCCTGTGCGGTTGTATCACCCGCTTGATAGGTTTTCTAACACGTGTTAGAATATCTGACAAGCCTCATCACGCGTCACGTATTCGTCAGCCGCGCATGCGCAGCATCCGCAAGGGTTCATAAACGATACATTCAACCCCATCGGCGTTCAGCACCCGGTTGCGACTGCGCACCAGACCACGGCCCGGTTTTGAGGTCGGGCGCATTTCGATCACCTCGACCTCGACATGGATGGTGTCGCCCACATGGGTCGGGCCCTTTACTGAAAAATCAGCGTGCAAAAAGGCCAGCCCGGTGCCTTCCATGGCATAGGTCAGCAGGCCCTCGGCCATGGCATAGACCATCACACCGGGGATAACCCGGCCAAGGGTCGCGGCCCCTTCTCGGGCATGGGACAAGTCGGTGAACAGGCTTTCGGTCATCCAGGTCAGGTTGCAAAATCCGATCAGATCAGGTTCGGTCACGGTGCGGGCACGGGTTTTGAACGACATGCCGATTTCCAGCTCGTCATAGTGATAACCTGTTGTTCTTATGGGGTTTGTCATGAGGTACTCCTTAGTAGGATTTTGGCAGCCCAAGCGCCTTTTCGGCGATGAACGACATCAGCATATGCGGCGTCACTGGCACGATGTGAAACAACAGCGCCTCGCGCACCAACCGTTCAACATGGTATTCCTTGGCATAGCCAAAGCCGCCAAAGGTCATCTGCGCGGTCTGCGTTGCCTCAACTGCGGCCTCGGCGGCCAGCAATTTGGCGGCGTTTGCCTCGACCCCGCAGGCCTCGCCGTCGTCATAAAGTTTGGCGGCGTGCATCACCATAAGATTGGCCGCCTCGACCCGGGCCCAGCACTTGGCCAGTGGATGCTGGATACCCTGATTCTGGCCAATCGGACGGCCAAAGACACGGCGTTCCTTGGCATATTCCGCCGCCCGTTTGATGGCGTTGCGGGCAATGCCGACGCATTCGGCGGCCACCAGAATACGCTCGGGATTAAGGCCATGCAGTATCTGACGAAACCCCTGACCTTCCTCGCCAATCAGGTCAGCGGCGGGAATCGGCAGGCCGTCGATGAACATTTCGTTCGAATCAACCGCCTTGCGGCCCATCTTGTCGATCTCGCGTATATCCACAAACGTCCGGTCCAGATCGGTGTAAAACAGCGACAGACCTTCGGTCGGCTTCGTGACCTCTTCCAGCGGCGTAGTACGGGCCAAAAGCAGCATCTTATCGGCCACCTGCGCGGTGGAAATCCACACTTTCTGACCATGCACCACATAACGCTCGCCCTGTTTGACCGCGCGGGTTTTAAGTTTGGTCGTGTCCAGTCCGGTGGTCGGTTCGGTGACGCCAAAACAGGCCTTTTCGCGACCTTCGATCAGCGGCGTCAGCATGCGCTTTTTCTGCTCATCAGTGCCGTAGACCACCACCGGGGTCAGCCCGAATATGTTAAGGTGAATGGCCGAAGCACCGCTGGCACCGGCACCGGATTCGGCGATTGCCTGCATCATGATCGCGGCCTCGGTGATACCCAGCCCCGCACCGCCATATTCCTCTGGCATGGCGATGCCCAGCCAGCCACCGTCGGCCATTGCCTTGTGCAGGTCGTGGGGAAAGCCGCCTTTAGTGTCTTTCTCCAACCAATACTCATCGTCGAAATCGGCGCATATGCGCAGGATCGTGTCGCGGATTTCCTGCTGTTCGTCGGTAAACCTATAGGTCACGTTTGCCCTTCTTCTAGTGCGATGATGCCGCTGTCGGCAAGTGTTTGGATGCTGGCCGCATCATACCCCAACTCGCCCAAAATGGCCGCCGTGTCTGCGCCGGGGGCACGCCCCAGCCAGCGCACAGCACCGGGGGTATCGCCCAACTGCGGCACCGGGCCGATGATACGGGTTTCTTCATCGCCAACCGCCACAATGTCACCGCGATGGGCGATTTGCGGATGTTCAAGGATGTCTTCGACCGACAAAACCGGTGCGGCGACCGCGTCGGCGGCCTCGAACGCCTCTTTTACCGCGTCGAAATTTCGGGCGGTGATGAAGGCGTTAAGGTGGTCAAATACCTCACCCATATTGGCGCTGATCCCGGCCATGGTGGTGAATCGCGGATCGTCGGC
>NVQY01000074.1 GCA_002400675.1 Paracoccaceae bacterium
GACAGATCCCCCCCTGCCCGGCCACCAAAGATCGTGACCGTCATCGGCCCGACAGACGGTCGTCGCCGCACCGGGCGCAGGTTTGGCAGCGAACCTGTCGAAATCCCGATCGACGACCTGAGCGACGACGACCTGCTGGCCCTGAAAGGCGACCCCGCTCTTTCGGTGTCGATCGACTGAACCGGCGGCGGCAAATCTGAGCATTGTGCCCGCCGCCACCCTGACCTGACCGGAGGCGGGCCAAATGCCCTATACGACCCTTGCCGAGATGACCGACCGTTACGGTGCCAGCCAGTTGGTCTCGCTGACCGACCGGGCGGATGTGGCGACCGGTGTGATCGACACGGATGTGATTGACCGGGCGCTGGCGGGTGCGGATGCACTGATTAATGGTCACCTTGGCGGGCGATATCAGCTGCCAATGGCTGAAACGCCTCCGTTGGTTGCCGACCTCGCCCAGGCCATCACGTTCTGGAAGCTGCACATCTATGAACCGGGCGCAAAGGTCAAAGCCGACTTTGAGGCCGCCATGCGCACCCTGCGCGACATCTCGAATGGCACGGTGCACCTGCCGATCGCGGGTGTTGAACCCGCCGGCACCGGCACGTCCGGGGTTCAGGTCACGGATCGCGAACGCCCCCTGACAGCGGCCAACATGAAGGGGCTGATCTGATGATCGATGCGGTTGTCGCCCGCCTTAAGGCCGAAGTGCCCGATTTGGGCAATCGCGTCGAAGAGGCCGCGTTTCTGGCCAAGCTGCTAAGCGAGGGGCGCATGCCCCAGGGGTCAACGGCGATTGTCATTCCGACACGGCTTCAGGGCGGGAAATCTGCAACCGGTGCCGGATTTTTCCATCAGGACTTCACCGAAACCATCGCTGTGCTTTTGGTGGCGGACGTGCATGACCAGACCGGCAAGCGCGCATTGGAGCGCCTGCAGCCACTGATCATTGAAGTGATCTCTGCGCTGGCGGGCTGGGCCCCCGGCAACGAAATTGGGGTGTTCAATTTCAGCCGTGGCGCTCTGGCCAGCATGAGCAAGGGCCGTCTCGTCTATCAGATCGAAATGAGTATCACCGACCAGCTGAGGATCACCACATGAGCAAGAAACCCCCAATATTGCCCGGTCAGGGCGGCAGCTATGTGCGCGATGCCAAAGGCGCGCTGAGCCAAAGTCAGGCCGCAGAGCCTGCCACAACCACCCAGAAACCGCCCGCCAGTGCCAAGCCGGCAACGGGCAAGAAGAAGGAGGCTTAGATGTCGCTGAAATGGCCTGATAAAATCCTGCTGGTGAAAATTGAATCCACCTACGGCACCAACGCAGTCCCAACCGGCAGCGCGAACGCCATTCTGGCGCTCGATGTCGATCTCAAACCGATGGAAGGGAATGACGTCGATCGCGGCCTCGAAAAGCCGTTCTTCAGCGCCAACGAAACCATCCCCTCCGGACTGCACGCCAAGATCAGCTTCAAGGTCGAACTGGCCCCGTCCGGTACCGCCGGTACCGCACCGGCCTGGGGACCATTGCTGCGCGCCTGTGGCGTGGCCGAAGTGATCGTTGCCACCACATCCGTTACCTACAACCCGGTGACCGACAATCATGAAAGCGTCACGATCAACATATTCATCGACAAGACCTCCTACGCGTTGGTCGGCGCGCGTGGCACTTGCAAGATGAATGTCACCTCTGAGGCCGTGCCAAAACTGGAGTTTGAATTCACCGGCCTGTTTGTCAAACCGGTCGAAGGCACCCGGCCGACGCCTGATCACAGCAGTTTTCAAAAGCCGCAGTTGGTCAGCAAGGCCAACACCACGACCTTCTCGATCGCCAGCACCGATCTGGTGATGAAATCCGCCATGCTGGATCTCGGCAATGCAGTCGAGGGGCGATATCTCGTTGGGCAGGAAGAGATCCTGATCACCGACAAGGCAGAGAGTTTCGAGACCACCGTCAACGCGGTGGCGCTGACCACGCTCGATCCGTTCACGCTGGCGCTTGATCAGACCAAAGTTGCGGTGTCTCTGGTGCATGGCGTCGGGGCCGGCAAGATCGCCACGCTGGCCATCCCGGGCGCGCAGATGCAGCGCCTGTCTGGCCTGGCCAACTCGCAGAACGTCAAGGAATGGCCGCTGCGCCTGACCCCGCTGCCGACCTCTGGCAACGACCAGTGGACGCTGGCCCTCACCTGACCCCGATCCTGACCCAGAAAGAAACCCATATGTTCAACATTGCTGAAACCCCGGAATTTACCCACACGGTCCACGTCCTGACCCCGGTCGACGGGGGCCATCGCGAAGACACGTTCAAGGCGCGCTTCAAGGTGGTCGATGACGAAGAGAACAAGGCCGACTTCTATAAGGTCGGCGAGGTCAAGGACTATCTGCGCGGGCTTCTCGTCGGAATGGAAGACCTGGTCGATGAGCAGAAAAACCCGGTGCCATATTCCGACAGTGTGCGCGACCAGATGCTGGCCCTGCCGCATGTGCGTCTGGCGCTGCTGAAGACCTACAATCAGGCACTGGCCAAGGCCCGGGTGGGAAACTGACATGGGCCGGGCGTGCCTGGGCGACGGGGTTGTTTTCGGACAGCGGCCAGCCTGACGCGGCCCGGCCCGACGGGGCGCTTGAGGATGCCAGGCTTCTGGGCCTCGATCTGAGCGCCGAGGATCTAGCCCACACCCTGCCCGATGCCGTCTGGCGCTGCAACGTCCCGGCCCTGATCGCATTTTTGACCGCAGCCACGCAGTGGAACTGCGTCGGGCTTGGAGAAGGAGGAATGCAGGTGATCGGTCTCAGATATGCAGATACCCGCGCCGCGCTGGATCTGGCCGGGATCGAGGTGACGCCGGCGTTGTGGGGTGATCTGCGGATCATCGAGCGCGGGGCATTGGGTGAAATGAACGGGGGCGGGCGATGAGTTTTGTACTGCAGGGCGAAGTCCGGATCGATGGCAAAACCGCCAAGGGCGAAATCAAGGACCTTGAACGCGCCCAGGACAAGCTGAAGACATCGACCAAGGCCCTGTCGAGCGAGGGCAAGAAGGCCGCGTCCGGTAATCGCCAGATGGGTGCTGCTGCCCGTAGGGCCGCAGCCGATGTCAAAACCCTGTCGAACGCCGAAAGGATCGCGGCCACCAACGCACGCACCTTGGGCAGATCAAACCAAATCGCCGCCGGTCAGATCGGCAACCTCACCGCGCAGTTCAACGATATCGGCGTAATGTTGATGGCAGGGCAGAACCCGCTGCAACTGGCTATTCAGCAGGGTACGCAAATCACTCAGGTGATCGGCCCGATGGGCGCGGCAGGAGCGGTTGGGGCGCTGAAATCTGCCCTTGTGGGTATGATCAACCCGGTCAGCCTGATTACCATTGGCTCGATCGCCGCCGGGGCAGCGATGGTCAACTGGCTGACGGGGGCCGCAGATGATGCAGCTTCACTGGAAGATATTATCGATGATGCGGCCAGCGCGGTCGAGGCATTCGGAACCAAAGCTGATCGTGCACGCCTGAGCACGTCGGGAATGCTGGCGGAATTTGGCACGGCCAGCCCTGAACTGCAGGCTGTTTTGGCGGACCTGGCCGCACTGGGCAAGATCGAAGCCTACAAGGGCATCGACGAGGCCGCTGATAGTGTTCGCAACCTTGTGTTGGAGGCAGGGCACTGGGGTAGCCTTTCGAACATCAATGCATCGAAGGATTTCCTCGGGCTGTTTAAAATCAGGAAATCCATGCGCGATGCGGGGATCGAGTTTGCCCGCAACCTCGACCTACTGAGCAAGAGCGAAGAGCCCGCCGTAAAGCTGCGCGCGGCTCTGGATGTGCGCGAGCAACTCTTGAACACGGCAGGTGGCATCGAGGGGCTGAACGACGCACAGAAAAAATTCTACAACGGATTGGCGGCGATCATTCGTGAGCTTAGCGTTCTGGACGCCAAGGTCGCTGAGTCTGAGCGCGATCCATTTGCGGGCCGTATGGCCGCCGCTATGGCGTATTATGCCCAAACCAGAGTGGAATCGGACAAACAACAGGCTGCCGCCGAAGACATGCTGGCCACGCTGAAGGAAGAAAACACCCTGCGATGGGCGATCGTAAAGTTCGGCGAAGACAGCGTTGAGGTTGAAACGTTGCGGGCCGTGGCTGCGCGGGCTGCTCTGGAAGAAGAAATGACCGCCAAAGGGGTGTCTGAGGCACTCAAAGTCGAAATGCGCAAAGTTTTTGAGAACACTCTTGCACTTTCGCAGTTGGACATCGCCAGTCCCATCAACGCAGCGGCGTTGGCAGCACAGACATTGGCCGACCGTTTGGGCATTAGTTTGGATATCGCGCGCAAGGTCGTGGCCGCAACTGGTGAGGTCGGCGGTGTTGGCGGCGATCCAACGGTAGGAGGTTTTGAGGCCAATGACCCACGTGGTGCCAAGCCGGGCGTCTGGACGGGTGGACATTCTACCACGTCTACATGGAAGCCGGAAACTAAGAGCGGTGGCGGCGCTCGTGGCGGTGCCGGCGGCGGTGCTGACGCTCAGACGCAGGCGATTGCCCGGCTGATCGAACAGCAGCAACTGCAACTGGCGGTCTTGCGCGAGAGCGATCCGGTGATGCGCGAGATGCTGCGCTACCGCACGGCGATGGCCGGAGCCACCAAGGAAGAACGCGTTCTGCTTGAGCAGCTGATCACCACGCGGCTGCGCGAGGAGGATGTGTTGGGGCGGGTGCAGGAAACCCAGCAGTTTTTCCAGGACACGACCTTTGACGCGCTCGATGGGATGATCGCGCGCGGTGAGAGTTTATCGGACGTGATGAAGAACGTCGCCGCCTCCATCGCCCAGGCAGCCCTTCAGGCCGCCCTCTTGGGCACCGGCCCACTGGGCAGCCTTTTTGGAGGCGGTGGCGGATTGCTGGGATTTATCGGCGATGCCCTATTCCCCAAGGTGCCGGTGCCGGCGGCGGCGGATGGGGGATATCTTTCCGGTCCCGGTACCGGGACCTCGGACGACATTCTGATGTGGGGGTCAAACGGCGAATTCATGGTGAATGCAGCCGCGACCGCGCGCCATCGCGGGTTGCTGGAAGCCATCAATTCCGGGACCACCCCCCCACAACTGGCGGCGGGTGGTCTGTTGGCGACATCGCCGCCCTCGCGGACTTTTGGGACCAGATCACCCCGGAGCGGGGCGAACCGGCCAAATGAACCGGCACCTGCGCTGGTAACCCTGCGCATCAAGCCCAGCCGCGAATTCACCACGCAAATCGAAGAGACGGCCGAGCGGATATCGGTCGAGGTGGTCGGCGATTATGACCGCGATGTGATCCCCGGCAGCGTTCAGCGGGTTCTGGAAAACCCCCGGAGGGTCGGCTGATGGCGCTATCCTGGCCAATCGCACTGACAGAGTTTTTCGACACCCTGCCCATCCAGCAGGTCACCTGCCATCTGGGGCGATCGGTGACTGCCTCGCAGACCGGGGGTGGCGATCTGATATCGCACCAGGTGGGCGAACGCCTGTGGCAGGGACAAATCATCCTCGGCAAGGATTATCACCGACAGTTTGCCGCTATCGAAGCACGCATTGCCCTGTTGGAGGAATCCGGCGCGTCTCTGCTTGTTTATGACACGCGCATGGCCGGGCCGCGCGGCGATCCAAGTGGAGCCTTGTTGGGGACCAGCGTCGTCCGGATCGACACGCTGGATGCCAACAATCGTGACCTGACCCTGAAGGACCTGCCGGCGGGATATGTCATCAGCCAGGGCGATCTGCTTGGCTTCTCCTATGGCAGCAACCCGGTGCGTTACGCTTTTCACCGGGTTGTCACCGGGGCGATAGCCGGGTCCGGTGGAATTACAGCTAAAATCGAAGTCATCCCGTGGATCCGCCAGGGGGCCGCAACCGGGACCGTTGTCACGCTGGTCAAACCGGTTTGCAAGGCCAAGATCATGGTGGCCGAATACGGGAACAGCACTGCGACGGTGTCGACCGGCGGCACACTCAACTGGATGCAAACGCTGAGGTAAACCATGCCAATTCTCGACCAGGCACAGATTGACCAGTTGGCAGAGCGGCGCGGTACCAATTCGCATGTGTTGCTGTGGGTTGTGGCACGCGAACGCACATCTGGCGCGGATCAGGCGATCGGCTTCTGGACCGGGGATGATCACCGCTCGTTTCAGATCGGGGCCGAGACGCGGTTGTACTATGGTGCGGGCAATGTGATCGACGTGGCCCCGGTGGTGGCCGGTGTCGGCCTGAAGGTCCGCCATTTCCGCGTGTCATTGACGGCGGCGACCGACGAGGTGCGCACGTTGCTGCGCGACTACGATCCACGCCTCGCCCCGGTCGAAGTGCATGTCGCGCCGATGGACATCGACACCGGAGGGCCGTTGGGCACGCCAAAGCGGATGATCAAGGGCACAGTCAACAAACTGCCCGAGGAGGTCGGTGCAAAGGGCACGCAGAACAAGCTTGAGATGACCATCACCTCGAATGCGCTGGCGCTGACCAGGGCCTTGCCGCTTTTGCGTTCCAACGAAGAATTGCAACGCCGTTTGTCCACGGCCCGGGGCCGTGAATATGCCGACGTCGCGGGTGAGTGGATAACCCAATGGGGTGTGTCATGAGCCACGATCGCGCCGTCCTGTTGCCGGGTTATCTTGCCGCGGCACGCACCCTTCAGCTGCGCCCTGGTGCGCATGATTGCGCGCTCTTTGCCGCAGGATGGGTGCGGCTTTGCAGCGGGGTCGATCTGGCTAAACGGCGGCGCGGTCGGTACTACACGCTGGAACAAGGGGCCGCGTTGCTGGCTGGGGATGGCATCAGCGATCCGATTGAACTGGCCGAACGTCATCTGACAGAGCTGAATGGCTGGATGCAGGCATTGGTGGGCGATGTCGCCGTGGTGCAGGACGTGGATGGGGCCGGATCGGATTACACCGGGTTCGGTATTGTCGGCGGATGCCATATCCATGTGGTCGGCTTGCGGGGCTTGGATTATGTGCCGTTGCGCCGCGCGGTCCGGGTATTTCGCCCATGAGGGTGCTGTTGCTGGCAATATTCGCGCTGCTGGCGCTGACAAGCCCGGCAACCGCCGGTCCGGTGGTTGGGTTTATCGCCTCGCTTGCGGCCAAAGCCTTTGCGGCCGTAACGCTAAAAGCCATAACCCTGATGGCGCTGCGGGTGGTGCTGMGTGCGGGGGTATCCCTGCTTTTGCAAAAATACCGCCAGCGCAAGCAAAAACCAGCAGGCATCCAGACATCCGTCACCACATCCGGGGGCACCGATCCGCAAGGGACGATTCTGGGGCTATATGCAACGGCTGGCCATCTGACCTATCGCAACTCGCATGGGGTCAACCGGCGTTTCCTGACCCATCTGATCGAAGTTTCCGACATCCCCGGCGTTCAGTTCAACCGGCTGATCATTGACGGCGAATACTCCGATATCGGGACGACCCCGCATGCGGATTACGGAATGCCGATCCTGTCAAAGAACGATGGCACCTATGACCGGGGCTGGGTTCGCTTCATTGATGGCACCCACGCGGGTGCGGATGCGGGTCTGGTGGCCAAGTATAGCGGCGATCCCGACCGGCCCTGGACGACGAACCATATCCTGACCGGGGTGGCGCATTTCATCCTGACGTTTGATCAGCATCGCCCGAGCTATCCCAATGGTGTGCCACAGGTGCGCTTTGAGATGATCGGCATCCCGTTTTACGATCCGCGTCTGGATGATACCGCCGGCGGCACCGGTGCGCATCGCTGGGCCGACAGCTCGACCTGGGCCACGACCACCAATCCCATCGTCATCGCCTACAACATAATGCGAGGCCTGACCCTGCCCAGCGGCGAGGTATGGGGCGGGAACGCCGCAGCCGAGGACTTACCGCTGGACAGCTGGTCTCCGGCGATGAATGCCTGCGACCAACTGGTCGGCAATCCTGCGCGAAAGCGGTTTCAATGCGGCTTTGAAATCCGATTTAACGATGAACCTGCCGATGTTCTGGAAGAGATCTACGCATCAGCCAATGCGCAGGTGGCCGAACTGGGCGGCGTCTGGCGGGTGCAGGTCGGTGCCCCGGCGGCGTCGATCATGCAAATCACCGACGCCGACCTCATCGTCACCAAACCGCAACAATTCGACCCCTTCCCCGGCACAGAGCAGACATTCAATGCCATCGCCGTTGCCCATCCGTCGCCCGAGGCGTTGTGGAACGCGACCGGCCTTGGCACCATAACAAATGCCCAATGGGAGGCAGAGGACGGTGAGCGCAACCTGTTTGAGCTGAAGTTGCCCGCCGTGCCCTGGCAGAGGCAGGCCCGCCAATTGGCCCGATCCCTGATCCGGGATCAACGCCGGTTTCGCAGCCACGCCCACACCTTGCCGCCCGACTATTTTCAGCTGGAACCTTTGGATGCGCTGGACTGGACGTCTGAGTGGAACAGCTATTCGGCCAAGGCGTTCGGCATTACCCAAGTTGCCTATGATCTGCGCACGCTGACTATCGCGGTGTCGTCGCGTGAACATGATCCGTCCGATTATACGTTTGACGAGGCCCTCGACCTTCCGGATGCGCCACAGATCACCGGACCGCTGACGGTGGTAGATGCCGGTGTTCAGGGCTTTGCAATCGCAGCGGTAAAAATGCTCGATGGGACCGGCAAAGCGCGCCGTGTGGGTGTCCGCGCCACCTGGTCCACAACGATTACCGACACGGTCGATGGCGTGGCATTGCAACTGCGCCTGTCGGGTGGAGCGGATATGGCCGGCTCGGCCGTTATCAGCGAGGTGGCGGAAGCAGAGTACATCTTCCGCAATCTCTTGCCCGTGACAAATTATGAAGTGCGAGCAAAGGCCGTTGCCCCGGCGCGCCAGACCCTTTGGTCCGCGTGGTTGTCTGTCACCACCGACGATGTCGGGTTGTCTTCAGAGGACCTTGCCACCGAGGTCTGGACCAAGATCGACAATGACGCCGCTGCCACCGCCTCGGGGCTGATCACGACCTATGACACCAACACCATGGCCCCGTTCCAACAGGCCGTAACCGACGCCTACGGATCACTGACCCAACCCACCCCGCTGGCCACCCGGGTCGGCGTGGTCGAGGCCACGGCGCTGGCGCTGGACGGCACTGTGAAGGGTAATATCGACGACATTGACCGGGTTGAAACGGACCTGACTGTGAACCTGCCGGTGGTGCGGGGATCGCAAGAGGCGATTGATACGCTGAACGAGCGCCTGATCGAGATGACGCTGGCCCAGCGGTCTCTCGGCACGAAGATGGCCGATGCGGGGATCTATGTTGATCCCGATTCCGGCGCCATAAAACTGGAGGCCACCGCCCGGATCGACGACGGGCTGGCGCAGCTGACCCTTGGTCTGGACGCGGCCAATGCCGAGATCAGCACCCGTGTCACCTATTCTACGTTGACGGATGTGGTGGCTGCCGCCGCGCTGGACCCGACCGCATTGCTGGATTTCACCGACATCACCGGGCGGGTGAGCGACGTCGAGGTTGTGCAAAGCGGCTTGGACGGACGATTCGCCGCATACTCTCTGACGGCCACGGTTACGGCGCAGGGTGCGACCTTGACGCAGGCCGGGCTGGATATCAACAGCCTGAATGCTGCGGTCGCGCTGCGGGTCAAAACCACCGATTTCACCCCGGTCGAGACCCGCGTGAGCAATGTCGAAGTGACGCTGGACACGCTGGATGGCGCGCGCCTGTCGCAATCGGTACTGGACGTGAATGCCGCCAAGGATGATCTGGATGATCTGACGGAGAAGTCCATATCGGACCTTCTGGCTGCCCGTAAATCGGACAAAGAGTGGCGCGCTGATCTGGCCTATGCCCGGCAGGATTTCAAGGCCGTCGCCGATGACAACGGCGCGGCGATTGCCAGCGTTTCGACCGAGATCGGCGTGTTCAAAACTGACACCGCCGCGCAGTTCAAATCAGAGGCCCTGACCCGCGTTACCGATGATGCCGCGTTGTCCCAACAGATCACCTCGCTGGAGGCCGTGACCGACGGGCAGACCGTCGCGCTGGATGAAATCAACCGGGTCGAGGCCGACAGCGCCAGCGCCAACGCCCGCGCGCTGAACCAGATACAGATCGATGTGAACGGATCGGGCGGCGTGGCGCAGGCCGTGACTGCGCTGGAGGGCCGTGTTGACGATACCGAAGACGGGTTGGTTGTTTCGACCAGTGAGCGCACCAGCCTGTTTGCGGGTCTTGGCGACGCCGAGGATCTGGCGGCTGAGGGAGGTCTCCGCGCTATCCTTGAAGGGAAGAATGCAGCAAGGCTGATAGAGAGCGGATTGGCGCAGGCGCGCGAAGACCTGACCGCCAAGGTGATCGAGGACGTCTCAGCCGAGGCCGCAAGGCGGGTGGAGCTGGATGTGGCGCTGAAAGACACAGCCGCCCGGATCGACAGCGATTTGGCAGTGGTGGTGAGCGATGGCAAGGCCACGGCACAATCGCTGACGGCGCTGGGGGTGTCAGTTGGCGACACGGACGCCAAGGCTGAGTCCGTGTTGCAACTCACGGCGACGGACGCAACGGTCTTTGGCCAGTGGTATACTAAGATCGACGGGGATGTTTATAACCCTGTGACCGGTTTGCTGGCCACTACGGCGGCGATTGAGCAGATTAACACCGTCGATCTGACCTCAACCTCAGCACTGGTGCAATCGTTCCTAGGACTGCGCGGGGACGTTTACGATATCGCCACCGGTCTGCCCGCCGCCCACGGCGCGATCGGCCAGTTGAACACCGTCGATCTTACGTCGACCTCGGCCCTGGTCCAATCCTATCTGAACACAAAGGCTGATGTTTATGACCCGGCCACGGGTTTGCCTGCCGCCCATGGTGCCATTGATCAGATCA
>NVQY01000075.1 GCA_002400675.1 Paracoccaceae bacterium
GCACGCTCTGCACGGTTTCTTCGAATCCTTGCGTGCCGAGGAATACGATGCTGGTATCCGAAGCGATCAACACAATCCGGTCCACGCCGGGCACCGTTTGCGGCCCTTGCGGCGCGGGTTTTGAGGCACCTTTCAAATTCGGCGGGGCTTTTTGCGAATGCGCGGTCATCATTGCCGAAACGGATTTGACCCCCGGCATCGCCTTGACCCGCGCCTCTGCGGCGGCGCGCACCGGCTCCATCGCCTTGGCGTGGGCCGCGTCGATTTCCAACACAAACCGCACTACCCCGTCCTCGATCGTCAAGGCCCGTACCAGCCCGGCGGACACGATGTCCTTGCCGCTTACCGGATCGTTGATGGCTTTTAGTTCGCCCTGAACCGCCTCGCGCGTGGTCATGCCGGGTCCCCGCCGATGGTTCCGGTAACGACGTGATCGACGCCCAATTCCTCGATGGTCAGCACCATCTTGACCGCGTAGATCTTGTCACCGCTTTCGGCCGTGCGCAGGGCCTCTTCGATGGCTTGCTGGCTGGTCACGCCAACCTGTTTCAGAAACTTGCGGATCGACATGTTGTAGGTCTCGCTCATCGTCACTCTCCTGATTTCGCATATGTTACGCCTCTTTTGCCCCAGTGGCGCGCGGATCACCAGCCCAAGAAAAAAACGCGGCCCCCAATCAAGGGGACCGCGCCGATTTCAAACCACCGTTTGACTTAGTTCAACGCGGCGTCCGTGATCACGCTGGTCCATGCCCCTTCAGGCATCTTGGTGATCACCGGATCAGAACCGCCACCCATAAGGGTCGCAACCGTGCGTTCGTAATCCGTAGCCGCAAGCGCGCCGTTGGAGCCGGCCGTCAACTTGGCAACTTCGCGCATCATCCGCTTTTGATGCTTTTCGGTCTGCGCGCCGGTTTCGTCATACTCAAGCACGATCATCGCGGCGGCGTCGGGGTTCTCTTCTGCCCACTTCCAACCCTTCATCGACGCGCGCACGAAACGAACCAACTCGTCCGAGAACACGGCATCCGACAGGCGATCCTCAAGCACATAAAGACCGTCCTCAAGCGTCGCAACGCCCTGATCTTCGTACTTGAACGTCACCAGATCTTCTGGTGTCAGCCCGGCGTCAATGATCTGCCAGTATTCGTTGTAGGTCATGGTGGACACGCAATCGGCTTGGCCCTGCAAGAGCGGATCAACGTTGAAACCCTGCTTAAGAACGGTCACGCCGCCCTCAGAGCCATCCGTGGCAATCCCCAGCGAGGACATCCAGCTAAGGAACGGATATTCGTTGCCAAAGAACCAGACCCCCAGGGTGCGGCCCGGGAAATCGCTGGGCGACTTGACGCCACTGTCGGCGCGACAGGTCAGCATCATGCCAGAGCTTTTGAACGGCTGGGCAATGTTCACCAGCGGCAGACCCTTTTCACGGGCGGCCAGCGCACTTGGCATCCAGTCGATCACCACATCGGCACCGCCACCGGCCAAAACCTGCGTCGGGGCCACATCCGGGCCACCGGGTTTGATGGTCACGTTCAGACCTTCGTCCTTATAGAACCCGTTTTCCAGCGCCACATAATAGCCGGCGAACTGCGCCTGCGTGACCCACTTGAGTTGCAGCGTCAGATCTTCCTGCGCCTGCGCGCTAACGGCACCAAATGCCAGTGCTGCCAGTGCGCCCATTAATTTATTCTTCATGTTCATCCTCCAGGTTGTGTTATTATCATTGTTCGTTCTTCTACCGCTGCCCCCTGGCCCTAGCCCCGCTGTGACGGATGCCAGAAGGTCACGATCTTTTCGATAAGTGTTACCGTCCCATAAAACGCCGACCCCGCCAAGGCCGCAACCGCAATTTCAGCCCAAACCATGTCCATCGACAACCGCCCCGCCTCTGACTGGATGCGAAAGCCCATGCCATAGATCGGCGAGCCAAAGTATTCCGCCACAATCGCCCCAATCAGCGCCAGCGTGGTGCCGATTTTCAGCCCGTTGAAAATGAACGGCATGGCGGCCGGCAGACGCAGTTTTAGCAGCGATTTCCAGTAGCCGGCAGCGTAGGTATGCATCAGGTCGCGCTGCATCGCGCTGGTTTCGCGCAGACCCTGTACCGTATTGATAAGCATCGGGAAAAACACCATCACCACGACCACCGCCGATTTGCTTTCCCAGCCAAAGCCGTACCATTTCACCAAGATCGGCGCGATGCCGACAATCGGCAGGGCGGCGACGAAATTGCCGATCGGCAACAAGCCGCGTTGCAGGAACGACAAACGATCCACGGCAATCGCCGTCATGAACGCCGCCGCGCACCCAATCAGATAGCCGCTAAGACCGCCTTTAACGGCAGTTTGTACAAAATCAATCCACAACAGGTGGCCGGACGAGGCGAATTTCGCGCCAATCGCACTGGGGGCCGGCAGGATGATCGGGCTGATGCCCAAGCCCCAGACCAGACTTTCCCAGATCACCAGAATAGTGATGCCAAACAGCGCCGGAACCACGATCCGTGCCCACCGCGCGGTGTTATACTTTGATGCCGCGATGGCCAGATTGACCCAAAACGCCACCACAAAGAAAACCAACCCGCCAACCAGCCAGCTCATTGCTCCATCCCCATACGTTTAAGGGTGATGCGCTGGATCAACCCGACCGTGGCAACCAGCGCCCCGGCCAGAATGGCGGCGGCGATAAGCGCGCTCCAGATGCGGATCGGCGGGCCAAACTGATCGCCAACCAGAATGCGCGCGCCTAAGCCCCGCAAGGCACCGGTCGGCAGTTCACCAACGATTGTACCCACCAAAGCCGCAGCAATACCGATCTTGGCCGAGGTAAACAGATACGGCAAAGACGACGGAAGGCGCAGCTTGAGAAAGCTCTGAAATCCACTGGCGTCATAGGTCTGCATCAGATCCAGCTGCGACCGCTCGGGGCTACGCAGACCCTTGACCATGCCCACAAGGATGGGGAAAAAGCTGAGATAGGCGGATATGATCGCCTTGGGCACCAATCGTTCCTCGACCCCGATCATGGTCATCACCACGATGATCATCGGCGCAATGGCCACAATCGGGATTGTCTGCGAGATGATCGCCCACGGCATCACCGACATGTCCAACACCCGGAAATAAACGATGCCGATAGCCAGACTCATGCCCACAACCGCCCCCAGCGCAAACCCCCAAAGCGTCGCATTCAGCGTCACCCAACCGTGAAACACCAGCGACCTCTTGGAGTTGATTTTCTGTTGCACAGTGGTCTTCCACAACTCCACCGCAACCTGATGTGRTGCCGGCAAAACCGCGCGCTCCTGCGTCATAGTATCGGCAATTTTCTCGCTCAGGCTAAGTTCAATCCCCGCCCGTTCCGCCTGTTGCAGCGCCCACGGCATATTCATGCGAAACGCGGCCACATACCAAACGGCAATGATGACCCCCAAAACGGTCAAAATAGGCAACAGGTTCTTCATCCCCGCCCCCCGCCAAACAAGCACCGTAGGGTGGGTGCCAACCCACGCCGGCCCGCAACATCCACGCTATTCATCATCGCCATGCCCCGCCCTAAGCCCTTCGCGGACCCGATGCGCAACCTCCAGAAACTCCGGCGTGTCGCGAATATCCAAAGGGCGCTCCTTGGGCAGCGGACTTTCAATCACATCCGTAATCCGCCCCGGTCGTGGACTCATCACGACGATCCTGGTGCTCAGATACACCGCTTCGGGGATCGAGTGGGTGACAAAGGCAATGGTCTTTTGCGTGCGCGCCCAAAGCGCCAGCAATTGCTCGTTCAAATGGTCGCGTACAATCTCGTCCAGCGCCCCAAACGGTTCGTCCATCAACAGGATATCCGCATCAAACGCCAAGGCGCGGGCAATACTCGCCCGCTGCTGCATCCCGCCCGACAACTGCCAGGGATATTTCTCTCCAAACCCTTCCAGATCAACAAGTTGTAGCACGTTCTTCGTGCGCTCATCCTGCTCTGCCCTGGAAAACCCCATGATCTCAAGTGGCAGTTTGATGTTGCGCGAAATGGTGCGCCACGGATAAAGCCCGGCGGCCTGAAACACATAGCCATACGCGCGCTTGCGCCGCGCCTCATCCGGCGTCATTCCGTTGACCGTCACCGTGCCCCCGGTGGGATGCTCAAGATCCGCCAGCACCCGCAGGAACGTGGTCTTGCCACAGCCCGAAGGCCCAATGAAGCTGACAAAATCCCCCTTGTCGATGGTCAGGTTCACATCCCTCAGCGCATGCACCGGACCGTCGTTGGTCTGAAACGTCAGATCCAGCCCACTGGCGGTGATAACCGGCTCCGGTTTAGGTTCACTTGTCATCATAGTGCCTTGATATTCCTTGCTATTAGCTGCACATTAAACCCCCGTCGCCGGAATGCCAGTACGGGCCACAGGGCGCGGCGCGCTCAGCTCTTTCCAGCTGCTCAGCGCCTTGTTGACGGAGCCATTGGCCTCGCGGGCAACAAACTTGCCATGGCCTTCCTGCGTGCGAATCTCGCCATCATAAACCGCGACATGCCCGCGCGTCAGCGTGAACCGGGGCAGGCCTTTGACGTGCTTGCCCTCAAACACATTATAGTCAATCGCCGACTGCTGCGTGTCAGCCGTAATGGTCTTTTCCTTCTCAGGATCCCACACCACCAGATCCGCATCCGCCCCCACCAGAACCGCACCCTTCTTAGGATAGCAATTCAGAATTTTCGCTATATTGGTTGAGGTTACAGCAACAAACTCATTCATCGTCAACCGCCCCGTGGCCACCCCATGGGTCCACAACATCGGCATCCGATCCTCTAACCCGCCAGTGCCATTGGGTATCTTTGAGAAATCCCCAACCCCGTTGCGCTTTTGCTCAGTGGTGAACGCGCAATGGTCAGTCGCAACAACCGACAACGTCCCCGCCTGCAACCCGGCCCACAGGCTGTCTTGATGCTTCTTGTCCCGAAACGGCGGCGACATCACCCGGCGCGCCGCATGATCCCAATCCTTGTTGAAATACTCAGACTCGTCCAGCGTCAGATGCTGGATCAACGGCTCTCCCCAAACCCGCTTACCAGCCATCTTGGCCCGTCGGATCGCCTCGTGTGCCTCTTCGCAGGACGTATGCACCACATACAACGGCACCCCGGCCATATCGGCTATCATGATGGCCCGGTTGGTCGCCTCGCCCTCAACCTGACTGGGGCGTGAATAGGCGTGCGCCTCGGGGCCATTGTTGCCCTCAGCCAGCAATTTCGCCGTCAATTCCGCCACCACATCGCCATTCTCGGCATGCACCAGCGCAATGCCCCCCAGCTCAGCCAACCGGTTAAACGAGGCAAACAACTCGTCATCATTGACCATCAACGCGCCCTTGTAGGCGAGGAAATGCTTGAACGTGTTGATCCCACGATCCACCACATCCTGCATCTCATTGAACACCTTTTCCCCCCACCAGGTCACGGCCATGTGGAACGAATAATCACAATTCGCGCGGGTCGATTTGTTGTCCCAGCGCTTGAGCGCATCCAACAACCCCTCGCCTTGATTGGGCAGGGCAAAATCCACCACCATCGTCGTGCCCCCGGCCAATCCGGCGCGGGTCCCGCTCTCAAAATCATCCGACGAATAGGTCCCCATGAACGGCATCTCAAGATGCGTATGCGGATCAATCCCGCCGGGCATCACATAACACCCGGTGGCATCCAGTTCCTCATCCCCGCTCAGATTCGGACCAATCTCTGTGATCACCCCGTTCTCGATCAGAACATCCGCCTTATAAGTCAGATCGGCAGTAACGATGGTGCCATTCCTGATAACCTTGCTCATGAAATCTCTCCCCTGCGGGCACTGCGGCCCCAGCTTCTTCTTGTTGCAAATACTCCGGGGGTATGGGGGCTGGCCCCCATTCCCTCACTCCGAAACAATCTCCGCCGTCTCGACAACCGCATGCATCAACACATCCGCCCCGGCCGTCGCCCATTCCTGCGAAATCTCCTCAGCCTCATTATGCGACAACCCATCCACACAAGGACACATCACCATCGCCGTCGGGGCCACCTTGTTGATCCAACACGCATCATGCCCGGCTCCCGAAATCAGGTTCATATGACTATACCCCAACCGCTCAGCCGCACTGCGAACCGCACTCACACACCCCTCGTCAAAGGTCACCGGATCAAACCCGCCAACCTTCTCAAACTCAATCTCCAACCCCATTTCATCAGCAATCGCCTGCCCCTCAACCCGCAGCCGCGCCTCCATATCCTCGATCACCGCCAGATCGGGCGAGCGGAAATCAACCGTAAACACCACACGCCCCGGAATCACATTGCGCGAATTGGGATACACGTCGATATGCCCCGCGGCCCCCACAGCATGCGGTGCGTGGCTCCAGGCGATCTCGTCCACCTTGTCCAGAACCCGCGCCATGCCAAGCCCGGCATTCTTGCGCATCGGCATCGGCGTCGACCCGGTATGGCTATCACGCCCGATAATTGTCACCTGCGTCCACGACAGACCCTGCCCGTGCGTGACCACCCCGACAACCTTGCCCTCGGCCTCCAGAATCGGCCCCTGTTCAATATGCAACTCGAACATCGCGTGCATCTTTCGCGCGCCAACCTCTTCGTCACCGCGCCAGCCAATCCGCTTCAACTCATCACCAAACTTCTTGCCTTCGGCGTCCTCGATATCATACGCCCAGTCCTGCGTATGCATCCCCGCAAACACCCCCGACGACAACATCGCCGGCGCATAGCGTGTGCCTTCCTCATTGGTCCAATTGGTGACAACGATCGGGTGCTTGGTCCTGATCCCCAGATCATTCAGCGTGCGGATAATCTCCAACCCGCCCAGCACACCAAGAACCCCGTCATACTTGCCGCCCGTTGGCTGCGTATCCAGATGGCTGCCCACATAGACCGGCAAGGCATCCAGGTCCGTGCCCTCGCGCCGCGCGAACATGTTGCCCATTTGATCCAGCCCCATGGAACAACCCGCCGCCTCGCACCAGCTTTGGAACAACGCGCGCCCCTCGCCGTCCTCATCCGTCAGGGTCTGGCGATTGTTGCCACCGGCCACGCCGGGGCCAATCTTGGCCATCTCCATCAGGCTCTCCCAAAGCCGCTCTCCGTTGATCCGAAGGTTTTCTCCAGGTGCGCCCATGTGATCTCTCCCCTTATCATGGTCAGGCTTGTCACGCTCGGGCCTTGCAAGCAGCCCATTCCTGACCGTATGGTCAAGGTGAGAGCACCACATCCTGACCATACGGTCAAGAAAATTCTGAAAGGCCCGCCCTTGTCCAAGGACCCCCGCCCGCTGTCGAAAAAGGAAATCCGCCAGGAGAATGAAAAGTTGATTCTGGTCGCTGCCGAAAAAGTCTTTGCAGAGGCGGGGTTTGGCGGTGCCACGATGCAGCTTATTGCCGATCTGGCCGGGTTGCCAAAGGCCAACCTGCACTATTACTTCCCAACTAAGGAAGCGCTGTACCGGCAGGTGGTTCAGAACATCTTTCAGATCTGGCTACAGGCGGCAGACGTGTTCGATGCGGCCTCTGGTCCGGCCGAGGGAATCGGTGCCTATATCGACGCCAAGATGGAAATCAGCCGCCGCCACCCGGCCGGCTCCAAGGTCTGGGCCTCAGAGGTCATGCACCGCGCGCCGGTGATTCAGGACTATCTGGAAACCACGCTGGTGGACTGGACAACGGGGCGAATGAAGCTGATCCAACACTGGATCGACACGGGGCGCATGGACCCCGTAGACCCGCGCCATTTGCTGTACATGCTCTGGGCCACAACCCAGCATTACGCCGATTTCGGCCACCAGATCGAGACCCTGAATGGCGCAAAACCCCTAAGCGACGAACAATGGAAAGGGGCCAAAACCTGCATCAAACGCATCATCCTCAAAGGAATAGGTGTATCCGAGGCAGATTTTGCCGATCTCTAGACATATTACCGCAAAGGTCTGGCATAACGCGCCGGTAACAGGCTAACAATGTCAGACCCAAACCGGTTTCAAATCATGCCCGCACCACAAAAAAGCACCCGTATCCAGCAAAAGAACCGCGCGGCCATCCTCGAGGCGGCGCTGGACGTGTTTTCGGCCCAGGGCTTCCGTGGCACCACGATCGACCAGATCGCTGCCGCCGCCAACCTGTCCAAACCCAACCTGCTGTATTATTTCCCCTCAAAAGAGGCAATCCACGCCACCCTTCTGGCCGGCCTGCTCGACACCTGGCTGGCCCCCTTGCGGACGATGAACCCCAAGGGCGACCCGTTGGAGGAGATCCTTGGCTATGTGCGGCGCAAACTACAGATGAGCCGGGATTACCCCCGCGAAAGCCGTCTGTTCGCCCATGAGGTGGTGCAAGGCGCACCGCGTATCTATCACGCCCTCTCGACCGACCTGAAATCACTGGTAGACGAAAAAACCACCCTGATCGAAACGTGGATCAAGCAGGAAAAACTCGCCCCGGTCCACCCCTACCATCTGTTGTTTTCAATCTGGTCCCTGACGCAGCATTACGCCGATTTCGACGTGCAAATCCGCGCTGTGATGGATGCCGAAGACCCCTTCACCAACGCGCCGGACTTCATCGACACGCTCTACCGCCGGCTCCTGACACCCACCTGACCCGCTTCTTCTGTTGATAAATATCCCCGCCGGAGGCCGCGCCCCCAAAGGGGGCCGCCCCCCTCACTCAGCCGCCGTCGCCGAGGGATTGTTGGGATGCGTGGTCCAGTTGGCATAGCCCTTTTCGACCACCTTGCCGGTGCGCTCATCCACCTGCCCCGGTGCCAGTTGCACCATGGAAATACAATTCTCGACCGGACACACATCCACGCACAGATTGCACGCGACGCATTCATCATCCATCACCTCAAATACCCGGTCATCGCTCATGGAAATCGCCTGATGCGAGGTATCTTCGCAGGCCGCAAAACAGCGCCCGCACTTGATGCAAGCCTCTTGGTCAATCTTGGCCTTGGCGATGTAGTTCAGGTTCAGATACTGCCAATCCGTGACATTGGGCACCGCGCGCCCGACAAAATCATTGATCGACGTATAGCCCTTTTTATCCATCCATTCACTTAAACCCGATGTCATCTCGTCGATGATCTTGAAGCCATAAGTCATCACGGCCGTACAAACCTGCACATTACCACAGCCCAGTGAAATGAACTCAGCCGCGTCGCGCCATGTGGTCACCCCGCCAATGCCGCTGATCGGAATGCCCGCCGTCTCGGCATCCCGGGCAATCTCGGCCATCATGTGCATGGCAATTGGCTTGACCGCCGGCCCGCAATAGCCGCCGTGACTGCCCTTGCCGTCAATCGACGGTTCGGGGCTGAAATCATCCAGATTGACCGAGGTGATCGAATTGATGGTGTTGATCAGACTGACCGCATCCGCGCCGCCATTCTTGGCCGCCAGCGCCGGTCGGCGAATATCCGTCACGTTCGGTGTCAGCTTGACAATCACCGGACGCGAATAGTTTTCTTTGCACCAGCGCGTCACCATTTCGATATACTCTGGCACCTGCCCCACGGCGGCCCCCATGCCCCGTTCGGCCATCCCATGCGGACAGCCAAAGTTAAGCTCGATTCCGTCCGCGCCAGTTTCCTCTACCTGCGGCAAAATGGCCTTCCACGACGTCTCGTCGCATGGCACCATCAACGAGACGATGATGGCACGATCCGGGTAATCCGCCTTGACCCGGGCGATTTCCTCAAGGTTAACCTCCAAAGGCCGGTCAGTGATCAACTCAATGTTGTTGAGCCCCAACAAACGCCGGTCAGCGCCATAAATCGCCCCATACCGGGGGCCATTCACATTGACCACCGGCGGCCCGGCTTCGCCAAGGGTCTTCCAAACCACCCCGCCCCAGCCCGCTTCCAAAGCGCGCCGCACATTGTATTCCTTGTCCGTCGGCGGGGCCGAAGCCAGCCAGAACGGATTAGGCGAAGAAATTCCCAGAAAGTCAGTAGTCAGATCAGCCATAACAGGCCTCCCGTATCCGTAGGGTGGGTGAAACCCACGCTTAGCCCATCAGGCTTTGATTGATATCCATCGCCGCATCGCGACCCTCGGCCACCGCCGTCACTGTCAGATCCTCGCCACCAGAGGCGCAATCCCCCCCGGCCCAAACCCCCGCAACCGAGGTTCGCCCGGCATCGTCCACGACAATCTTGCCGCCTTCGATCTTGACCGCATCCGGTGCCCCGTCCAGTTTCTGACCAATCGCCAGAAATACCTGATCGGCGGCCAGCCTTATGGTCTCGCCGGTGGGTTTCAGATTACCGCCCTCGCTCACCGTGTATTCCAACTCGATCTCTGCCGCCGCCCCGTTGCCATGCACTGCCACCGGCATCACGTTGAACATCAGCGTGACACCCTTGGAGGCCGCCAGATCCTGTTCGAACCGGCTGGCCGGCATGGCCTCGCGGCCCCGACGATAGGCGATGGTGACGTTCTGCGCGCCCAAAAGCCGCGACTGCACGGCGGCATCCACCGCCGTCATGCCGCCACCAATCACCACCACATTACGTCCAATCGGCAGTGACGCCAGATCGCTGGCCTGTCGCAGGGTGGAAATGAAATCAACCGCGTCTTCGACCCCGGACATATCCGCGCCCTCGGCGCGCAGCCCGTTGACCCCGGTCATGCCCATGCCAAGGAACACCGCGTCATAGTCAGCTTGCAGCGCCTCCAGCGTCAGACCATCGCCCAGCCCCGCGCCGGTTTTAATTTCAATGCCACCGATCTTTAGCAGCCAGTCCACTTCGGCCCCGGCAAAACCGCCGGTGGATTTATAGGCGGCAATGCCAAACTCGTTCAGACCGCCCGCCTTGGGCCGCGCCTCGTGAATAACCACG
>NVQY01000076.1 GCA_002400675.1 Paracoccaceae bacterium
GAGGCGCGCCGGGTGGCGCTGTGCAAGCTGCTGCTGGAAGCGCCTGACATGCTGTTGCTGGACGAACCCACCAACCATCTGGACGCCGAAACCATCGCCTGGCTGCAACAGCATCTGATGGACTACAAGGGCACCATCCTGATCGTCACCCACGACCGCTATTTCCTTGATGACATCACGTCGTGGATCCTTGAACTGGACCGGGGCCGGGGCATTCCAAACGAGGGCAATTATTCCGACTGGCTGGAACAAAAGGCCAAACGCCTGTCGCACGAGGCGCGCGACGATAAATCCAAGCAAAAGACGCTTGAGCGCGAACTGGAATGGATGCGTCAGGGGGCCAAGGCGCGCCAGGCCAAATCCAAGGCGCGCATCAACGCCTATAACGATCTGGCCGAAACGTCAGAGCGCGAAAAACTAACCCGCGCGCAGATCGTCATTCCCAACGGCCCGCGTCTGGGCTCCAAGGTGATCGAGGTCGAAGGGCTGTCCAAGCATATGGGCGACAAGCAACTGATCGAAGGCTTGGATTTCTCCCTGCCGCCCGGCGGTATCGTCGGCGTGATCGGTCCCAACGGCGCGGGTAAATCGACGCTGTTCAAGATGCTGACCGGGCAGGAAACCCCCGACGCCGGCACTATTGAACTAGGCGATACCGTGGACCTGTCTTACGTCGATCAGTCACGCGACGACCTCAAGGGCGACGATACGGTCTGGCAGGCGATCACCGGCGGGGCCGAAATTATCGAGCTGGGCGATGCGCAGGTCAATTCGCGCGCCTATTGTTCATCGTTCAACTTCAAGGGCGGCGATCAGCAGAAAAAAGTCGGGCAACTGTCGGGGGGCGAACGCAACCGGGTGCACATGGCAAGGTTGCTGAAAGAAGGCGGCAACGTGTTGCTCTTGGACGAACCAACCAACGATCTGGACGTGGAAACATTGCGGGCGCTGGAGGATGCTTTGGTTGACTTCGCCGGGTGTGCTGTGGTGATTTCGCACGACCGGTTCTTCCTTGACCGGATATGTACGCATATTCTGGCGTTCGAGGGGGATGCGCATGTGGAGTGGTTCGAGGGCAACTTTGAGGATTACGAAGAGGATAAGAAACGGCGGTTGGGGGCCGATGCGTTGGAGCCGAAGCGGTTGAAGCATAAGAAGTTTGTGAGGTAGGCAAACACGTTACGCCAATCAAGGTAGGATGGGTGTATTCACCCATCATGTAACGGGGTGTGATGGGTTGGGATGATGGGTTGAAAACCCATCCTACGGCTCTCCGAAAGCGCCTTCGCCATTGGCACCCGCCCACTGCGGATCAACCCGCCCCAGACGGATATCGCGGTGGATCGACGAATACGGCCAATCCACCGCGCGATCCACCAGCCCATGTTTCACCGGGTTGCCCCAACAATAGCGGATATGCATCGCCAGATCGTTCGGGTCGCGAATGCAGTGTTCCCAGAACCGCCGTTGCCAGATTCCCCCGTCACCTTTCCTCAACTTCGAGGGTGATCGTAGGATGGGGTTCAACCCCATCTTCCCCCCGGCCTTGACGGATCTGGTAAACCGCGCCTTTATCGCACCCCACCGGGTCGAGAAATCAGCGTCGCCTTCGGGTAAGGTCCAGACCGCATGCAGATGGTCCGGCAGAACCACAAATGCATCACAATGGAAAGGGCGCTCGTAACAGGTCAGCGCATAGGCATCCCGCAATGCCGCGATCTCGTCGGTCAGCATCGACGACGTCCGGTTGGCGAGTGCCACCGTGAAGAAAAATGTGGCTCCTTTGTTCTGGACCCGACGATAGTTGGTCATTCATGGATGACTGCATGAAAATGGTTAACGATGGGTGAAATCACCCATCCTACGGCGGTTCCCCCCATCCGAGCATTTCCATGCTACACTGTCCCCATTAAACCCAAAGCATCTTATCCCCGAGGACACGCACCATGAAAGCTCAGGACGTCGAACTCATCGCGCAAAATCTTGCCGGCAAGAAGGCCAAGGTCAAGAGGCTCAAGAGGCTCAAGAGCGAACCCGCCGACACCAAGGAAAAGAAGCTGCCCAAAGTGGTCAGGGACGGCTTGGAAAAACATTTCCGCACCAAGCTGACCAAGGTTCGGGTGCATACCGGGGGCAACCTGCGCGATGTCTGCAAGGAACTGAAAGCCAAGGCCTTTACGATTGGCGAAAACATTCATTTCAAGAAAATCGGCGATGCCAAGGACCCGGCCCTGCTAGCCCATGAGCTGACCCATGTGATCCAGAAATCGCAGGGCAAGATGCCGAAAAAGGCCAAACCCGGCACCGCGTTGGTGTGCAAGTAGGGGCCACCAAGCCCGCAAGCGACGTGAAACCACGCCGCGTCGATTTGATTCAGCGCAAAGACATGCCAAACCCGGCATCTATCCTTGGCCAAACCGATATTGAAACAATACAACCGAGCCCCATCATGCGCGCCCTGCCCGACACCCTGACCCAGATTCCCCTGCCTTCGGGCGAGGTCACCGTTGATGGCCACGGATATCTGACCGACCCGGACAATTGGACGCCGGAATTTGCCGCCTACGCGGCGCAGGAAGAAGGCATCACCCTGACCCCGGAACATGACGAGGTGATCGCCTTTATGCGCGCCTATCTGGTCGATCACGGCATTATGGCGGACGTGCGGTTTGTGCTGAAACTGCTGGCGGACAAGCATCAGACCAACAAGAGCGGGGCCAAGGACGTGTTGTTCGACCTGTTCCCTTACGGCTATGTCAAACAGGCCTGCAAGATTGCCGGGATGAAACAACCACGGGCTTGGTCAACCGGTTAGGACTTTACCCACGCGACAATCTGCGCCTCGCGCATGGCTCCGGACTGGCGTTTTGCCTCTTTGCCGCCGCGAAAGGCGACCATGGTCGGGATGCCGCGGATGTTGTATTTCGTGCCGGCCGCCTGGTGGTCTTCGGTGTTCAGTTTCACCAGACGCGCCTGACCCTCAAGGGCCGATGCGGCCTTGGAAAACTCGGGTGCCATCATTTTGCACGGGCCACACCACGGGGCCCAGAAATCAACCACCAAAGGCACGTCGTCATTGCGCGCCGCCTTGGCCAGAATGGCCGGGTCAACCTCAATGGCCTTGGAACGGATCAGGGCCGCGCCGCAAGTGCCGCATTTAGCGTCGGGACCAAGGCGATCCTCGGGGATGCGGTTCAACTGGCCACACTCCAGACATGTCAGTTTCTTGCCAGCCATGCGGTTTCCTTTCCGGTTTCAGGCGTCATATTCAAAAACCAATATAAGTGGCGCGCAGACGGGTTCAAGACCGAGCGCACCACAAGTTCATGCAGGCCCCCGACAGGGATCACTCGGACGCAGGGGCAGGGGCAGTTTCAGAGCCATCCGCCGCCGCCGCCCCCGCCGCCCCGTCCTGAGCATTCGGCAACGCGCCGCCCTGCCAGTCACCGCTGGCCTCTTCGCCGGTGGCATAGCGCATGGTGCCCTGCCCCTGACGTTCGCCGTCCTTGAAGGTGCCCTCGTAGACATCGCCGTTGGCATAAGTCGCGACCCCCTGGCCGCTGATTTCGCCGGCCACCCATTCGCCGCTATAGCGGAACCCGTCAGCCATGACGATCGTGCCCTGCCCGTGGCGCTGGCCATTGGCGAATTGCCCGGAATAGACCGATCCGTCGGCGTAGGTTGCCTTGCCCTGCCCGTGGCGCTGGCCGTCGACCCAGTCGCCCTCATAGCGGTAGCCGTCGGAATAGGTCATCACGCCTTTGCCGTGGTTCAGCGCATTGCGGTACTCGCCGACATAGGTGATGCCGTTGGTATAGATCGCCTCGCCGGTTCCGGAAATAACGCCGGCGGTCCATTCGCCTTCGTAGGAGGACCCGTCGGGGTAGGTAATCTTGCCCACGCCGTCCGGTTGGTCGGCGCGGAACTGGCCCACGTAAACCGACTTGTCCGGGTAGGTCACGGTGCCCTGCCCTTCGATCTGGCCGGCGACCCATGTGCCGGTATAGACAAACCCGTCCGCGCCGGTGAACGTGCCTTGTCCGTCGCGCAGATCGTCGGCGAAATCGCCCTCGTAGACGTCACCATTGGCATAGATCACCCGACCCTTGCCCTGACGTTGACCGGCGACCAGTTCGCCTTCGTAGGTGTCGCCGTTCGACTGGGTCAGGGTGCCCTTGCCGCTGATCTGACCGTCTTTCCAAAGGCCCACATAGGTCAGCCCGTCCGGCAGGGTCAGCTTGCCCTGACCATCGCGTTTGCCGGCCTTGATCTGACCGCTGTAGATCGCGCCATCGGGGTAGGTGATGACGGCCGAACCCTGCTTTTCGCCGTCCACCCAGTCGCCGTTGTATTCGTAGCCGCCGGGGCTTTGCATCACGCCCTTGCCGTTATGCTGCGCGTTGCGGAATTCGCCCTCATAGCGCACACCATTGGCATAGATGGCGATGCCCTGCCCGTTGATGATGCCGTTGACCCAGTCACCCTCATAGGTGCCGCCATCGGAAAAGGTGATGAACCCCTTGCCCTCGGGTTYGCCCTTGGCAAAGTTGCCCTGATAGACCGACCCGTTGGGAAAGCGGGCGATGCCCGCGCCTTTGATCTCACCGTCCACCCAGTTGCCGGTGTATTCATAGCCGTTGGGCAGGCGGTAGGTGCCGGTGCCATGCTGAAGCCCGCCCCGGAACGTGCCCTCGTAGACCCCGCCGATATCGTCCTGCGTGGTGAGAACCTGCGCGTGCGGCCCCGACGCCACGCCCGTCAGAGCCAATGCGATCACCAAACCAAGTGCTGAAAACGGATGTTTCATGTTTTTGCCCATTCTGCCCACAATACCGCCCGGTTCGGGTGGATTATCCTAAAATTACGGCAGCGCGCCCGCTTGGGCAACGTCTTTTGCGCGATATCTCTTTTCCTTGCGGTTTGATCTGRTAAATGRTCCCTGATGGCTTGGGGTAAGAGGGCGATATGGCTGACCAATTCCGCGTGACACTGGCGCAGTTGAACCCGACTGTCGGGGATCTGGCAGGCAACGGTGCCAAGGCCCGTGACGCATGGGCACAAGGGCGCGCGGCGGGGGCCGATCTGGTGGCGCTGCCGGAGATGTTCATCACTGGCTACAACACCCAGGATCTGGTGATGCGCCCGGCATTTCAGGCCGATGCCATCGCAGAAATCCACAAACTGGCCGCAGCCTGCGCCGATGGGCCGGCGCTGGCGATTGGCGGGCCTTGGGTGGAAGAGGGCAAGCTGTATAACGCCTATCTGATCCTTAAGGGCGGCAAGATCGCCAGCAAGTCGTTAAAGCATCATCTGCCCAATGAAACCGTGTTTGACGAGGTGCGCATTTTTGAGTCCGGCCCTTTGGGGGGTCCGTATTCGGTGGGCAACACCCGCATCGGGTCGCCGATTTGCGAGGATGCGTGGTACGATGATGTCACCGAAACGCTGGAGGAAACCGGGGCCGAATTCCTGCTGATCCCCAACGGGTCACCCTATTATCGTGACAAGCTTGAGGTGCGGCTGAACCAGATGGTGGCGCGGGTGATCGAGACCGGATTGCCGCTTATTTACCTCAATATGGTCGGCGGGCAGGATGATCAGGTGTTTGATGGCGGCACGTTTGCGCTGAACCCGGGCGGGGCGCTGGCGCTGCAAATGCCGGTGTTTGACGAGGCGGTGACCCATGTGGACCTGACACGCTCCGATGATGGCTGGCGCATTGAGCCGGGCAAGGTGCACACACATCCCGACGCGTGGGAACAGGATTACCGGGTCATGGTCACGGGATTGCGTGACTATATCGCCAAGACCGGGTTTTCGTCCGTGTTGCTGGGCATGTCGGGCGGCGTCGATTCGGCGTTGGTGGCGGCGATTGCCGTGGATGCGCTGGGGGCGGATAATGTGCGCTGTGTGATGCTGCCATCGGAATATACCGCGCCCGAGTCGCTTGAGGATGCGGAACTGGCCGCCAAGGCGTTGGGGTGTCGGTATGACCATGTGCCTATCGGTGAGGGGCGCGCGGCGATCACCAACACCCTCGCGCCGTTGTTTGAGGGTCTGGCAGAAGACTTGACCGAGGAAAACATTCAGTCACGCCTGCGCGGGTTGCTGCTGATGGCGATGTCCAACAAGTTTGGCGAAATGTTGCTGACCACGGGCAACAAATCCGAAGTGGCAGTGGGCTATGCGACGATCTACGGTGATATGGCGGGGGGGTATAACCCGATCAAGGACCTGTATAAAACCCGCGTGTTTGAGACCTGCCGCTGGCGCAATGACAACCACCGCGACTGGATGAAGGGGCCAAAAGGCGAGGTGATCCCGCCGCGCATCATCGACAAACCGCCGAGCGCCGAGTTGCGCGCCGACCAGAAAGACAGCGATTCCCTGCCGGATTACCCGGAACTGGACGCTTTGTTGGAGATTCTGGTGGATGGCGACGGGTCGATTGCCGATTGCGTGGCCGCCGGGTTTGAGCGCGATGTGGCCAAGCGGATCGAGCATCTGATCTACATCAGCGAATACAAGCGCTTTCAATCGGCCCCCGGTGCGCGTCTTACCGAGCGCGCGTTCTGGCTGGACCGGCGTTATCCAATGGTCAACCGCTGGCGCGATCCGTCCTGAGGCAGGTCTGGCAGCAAGGCGATCCTGCGCGCCCTCGCGGACGTCATCCGTTCGGGTGAATACAGCGCCCGCAGCGGGGCACCGGTCACCAGATCCGGGTTGCGATCAATGAAATCCTGCGCGTTGTCATAGGGGTTGGCCACCATACGCTCGGCGATCAGGCACATGAAGGCGACGGTGATGGTGGCGTTGAACTTGTCCAGCGCGCCGGCCCGTGTGGCCGCCCGGTCGATCCCGGTCGCCACCGTGTGCAAGGCGTCAAAGAAGCCGGAATTGGCCAGCGCCTGATAGGCGACACCCAGATGATCCACATGGCGGAACGTGGCGGCGTCCAGCGTATCGGTGGTCAACTGATTCAGCAGCCGGGCGTAGTCGGTCATTGGGCGTCCTCTTTGTCGCGCAGGGCGTGGCTGTCGGCGGCGGTCAGATCGAGATCGTAGACCTGCCGGAGATGATCAATTTTCGTCAGGGTTTCAGGGGAAAACGGCGTCTTTCCCTCGAAATTATGCAGGATCATCGCCTCAAGTATTTCGGCGGTGGAAATCTCAAAATGCTCGGCCAGCCCTTTGAGCACCTTGAGCATGCGTTTTTCCAGTCTCAGGCCGGTTTGGATGCGTTCGATTCGTTTCATGGCGGTGGGTATGGCATATTTTTACCTAGGTACCAAGGTACCAATTCGCCAAAGATCAACCACCGGCGCGATCCGGGGTGAGTGGGGCGGCGTGGGTTGCACCCACCCTACCGCAGACTGACAGGGTTTCGTTACTTCTCAACCGGTTCGAAACGTCTTAGACAGGGGCCATGCCCGGACCAACTGCCATCCCCGTTATCTCTGACCCCACGCTGCCGGCGCGGGTGGATGTGGTGGTGATTGGCGGCGGGATCATCGGCGCCTCTACTGCGTTGGAGTTGGCGGAACGGGGGGTGTCCGTGCTGCTGTGTGAAAAGGGCGAGATCGCCGGAGAGCAATCTTCGCGCAACTGGGGCTGGGTTCGCATTGCCCTGCGCGATCCGCGTGAAATCCCGCTGATGGCCGAGGCGATCCGCCTTTGGCCGGGGATGGACGCACGCACCGGGCGCAAGACCGGCTATACCCGCGCCGGGATCATTTATGCGGCCGAGTCCGACAAGGTGCGCGCACGCTATGACCGCTGGGCCGAACATTTGCAGCCGCATCAGATCAGTGCCCGCATTCTGTCGCGGGCCGAGATGGCCGATATGTTGCCGGGGGCGCAGATGGCTGCGGGGTCGGGGCTGTATACCTCTGGCGACGGACGGGCGGAGCCTCAGTGGGCGACGTCCGCGATTGCCGAGGCTGCACGCGACGCCGGGGCGCATCTGGTGACGCACTGTGCGGTGCGCAGCGTTGATATGGTGGCAGGGCAGATCGCCGGGGTGGTGACGGAACGCGGGCGGGTTGCCTGTGACAAGGTGGTTCTGGCCGGGGGCGCGTGGTCGCGGTTGTTTGCCGGCAATGCGGGGGTCGCGTTGCCGCAGCTAAAGGTACTGGCATCGGTGTTGCGCACCACGCCGGTTGAAGGCGGCCCGGACGTTGCGATCGGGGCCAAGGGGTTCGCCATTCGCCGGCGCGCCGATGGGGGGTATTCCGTGGCCTCCAGCGACGAGTCGATTGTCGATATCGTGCCGGACAGTTTTCGCCTTGCCCGCGCGTTCCTGCCGGCCCTGACAACAGAGTGGCGCAGCTTGCGGTTTCGCCTGTCGGGGCGCTGGCGCGAAGAGATGGGGCAGAAACGGCGCTGGTCACCGGACGAAGAGACTCCGTTTGAGCGTTGTCGGGTTCTGGACCCGGACCCGTCGGGGCGGTTGCTGCAAACATGCTGGGACAATGCGCGCCGGGCGTTTCCGGTGTTGCAAAGCGCGGAGATCGCCCAAAGCTGGGCCGGGTTGATCGACGTGACCCCGGATGCGATCCCGGTGATCAGCCCGGTGGATGATATGGGGGGGCTTTTCATCGCCACCGGATTTTCCGGGCATGGGTTTGGCATCGCGCCGGGGGCCGGGCGGTTGATGGCCGATCTGGTGACCGGGACCGCCCCGGTGGTGGACCCGTGGGCATTTCGTCTGTCGCGGTTCAGTGACGGGTCGAAGATCTATTTGGATTCTGATGTTTAGGCCTGCATTCCTACAGTGACAACTGATAGGAATGCGGCACATACCGGTACCCTGCGCCGCGGGTTTCCACATAGCCAATTCCGGGCCACGGCATGTGATAGCCGATCATCGGCACGCCATCTGTGGCCAGCATGTCCAGAATGCGCCGCCGGGTTTTGACCGCCTGTTCCTTGTCCATGTCAAACCGCACCTGCCAGTCGGGATAGGCCAGCGACCAGACGTAGTGATTGGCGAAATCCGCGCCCAGAAACAGTTGTTTGCCGCCGCTTTCCAGCATGTAGGTCATGTGCCCCGGCGTGTGCCCGAACGCATCCATCCCGGTTATTCCGCTGGCGATGTCGTCGCCTCCGTTGATGAAACTGGTCTTTTCGGCCAGCGGGCGCATTTGTGATTCGAACATCTTGTTGCCGGACATGTCCCATTCGTCGAACTCGGTGGCCCCGGTGACATAGCGGGCGTTGGGATAGGCCGGGTTGCCATCGGTCATCAGGCCGCCGATGTGGTCGGGGTGCATATGTGTCAGCACCACCACATCGACCTGATCGGGGGTGTATCCGGCCTCGGCCAGGGCCGAGGTGGTGTCGCCTGCGTTCCAGCCGGTATCGAACAGGATCAGTTCGGACCCGGTGTTGACCACGGTGGGGGTAAAGAAGAACAGGATCTGGTCCGCCGGGATATGCGCCGCCGCCGAAGCTGTGGCAAAGTCGTCGTCAGAGGCATTCAGGCCAAAGATGCTGTGCGGGTTTTTGAAGGGGCGGGTCGAGGACAGGATCGTGGTCACTTCGAAATCACCAAGGGTGACGCGGTTGAACCGGGCGTTCCCAGTGGCTTGCTTGGGCGCGCCAGCCATGGCAGTAGAGCCAAGCGCGCCCGTCAGAGGCAAGGCCGCCGCCCCGGCGATAAGGGCACGGCGAGAGATCATCGGGGTAAACAAGGTCATATCGGTGGCTCCTGAAATTCAGACCGGAAATGGTTCGCGGGAATGGCCGGGCAAGGCTAGCATAAGGCAGCCCGCCATCGCATCACAATTTGGTTCGCCCTCAGCGGGGGGGTATTCGTGCGGTCTCTGACCGGTTTGGCCGTGCGGCAATACTGGACAATCGCCCCCCCTTGTGACAAAGGGCGCGACAACAGGAGACAGTCATGACAACCACCCGTTTTGCCCCCTCGCCCACCGGATATATCCATATCGGCAACCTGCGCACCGCGCTGATGAATTTTCTGATCGCCCGCAAGGCCGGCGGGACGTTCATCCTGCGGATCGACGACACCGACCCGGTGCGTTCAAAAGAGGAGTATGTCGATGCGATCAAGCAGGATCTGGAGTGGCTGGGTCTGCATTGGGATCGGGTTGAGCGCCAGTCAGAGCGGCTGGACCGATATGCCGCCGCCGCCGACAAGCTGCGCGAGATGGGGCGGTTTTATGAGGCGTTCGAGACGCCGGTCGAACTGGACCTGAAGCGCAAGAAACAGCTGAACATGGGGCGGCCTCCGGTTTATGACCGCGCGGCGCTGAAGCTGTCGGAAGATGAGAAAACCGCCCTCAGGGCCGAGCGCGGCAATGGGGTCTGGCGGTTCCGGCTGGATCATCAGCGCATCGAATGGCACGATGGTATTCTGGGCGATCTGTCGATTGATGCGGCCAGCGTCAGTGATCCGGTGTTGATCCGCGGCGATGGGCAGGTGTTGTATACGCTGGCGTCGGTGGTTGATGACACCGAGATGGGCGTGACCAATGTGGTGCGCGGGTCGGACCATGTGACCAACACCGCCACGCAGATTCAGATCATCAAGGCACTGGGCGGCACTTGTCCGGAGTTTGCCCATCACTCATTGCTGACCGGCCCACAGGGCGAGGCGTTGTCCAAGCGTCTGGGCACGCTGGCGTTGCGCGATCTGCGCGAGGGTGGCGTGCAGCCGATGGCGCTGTTGTCGCTGATGGCGCGGTTGGGGTCGGCGGATCCGGTTGAGCTGCGCGGGGATATGGCCGAGTTGATCGAGGGGTTTGATATTGCGCGGTTCGGGGCGTCCCCCACCAAGTTCGA
>NVQY01000077.1 GCA_002400675.1 Paracoccaceae bacterium
GCGATATAGGCGGCCTTGTAGGGCGAAGCGGTCAGCCCATGCGCCGAGGCGATGTTGACCACCCGCCCCCACCCGGCGGCGCGCATCATCGGCAGGGCGATGGCGGTGGTGTGAAAGGCAGAACTAAGATTTATGGCGATGATCGCGTCCCACATGTCGGTGGGGAACTCGTCGATCGGGGCCACGTGCTGAATCCCCGCATTGTTCACCAGAATGTCACAGCGCCCGGCCTGCGTGATCAGATCGCGACACTCGGTCCCCTTGGACATGTCGGCCTTGATATAGCGCGCGCCCACCCCGGTTTCAGTGGCAATCAACGCGGCCAGCGCGTGATCTTCGTCGCGGTCGGTGAACGAGTTCAGCACAACATCCGCCCCCGCGCGCGCCAGTTCCCAAGCGATGCCCAGCCCGATGCCCGAATTGGACCCGGTGATAACGGCGGTTTTACCTGACAACGACATGGGCGGTGATCCTTTTGCTTGGGGTGTGTTGGCAAAGTTATGCTGCACCCGCGAAGGACTGACAAGGCTCGCGGTTCTGACCAAAGGTCGGGTGAAGGCCAACACCCGGTCAGCCCCCCCCCTGCGCACCCATCTCTGTGGCAGGGCCAGGGCCAGACGTTGCCCCCGATATATTCTTCCTGCGGCACCCAGTCACACAGACCAGAACTGTGCAGATGCTTATGTAGGCACATACTCTGGGATCCACCCTGCATGCTTCGAATGATACGCACTGTTCTGCTTCTTTTGCTTTGCTCGGCGCTTGCCGCTGGCATCGGGCTGCGCCGTATGGCCGAGGTGTCGATGGCGCAATCCGAAGCAAGACTGGCGGCTTACGTTCTTGCCGGTGGCAGTCGCGCCGATCTTTGCCGTGACGCCGGCAAACCTGATCCGACCGCCCTGCCCTGCAATATCTGCAAGCTGATGCTGGCGGCGACCCTGCCAGGACCCGTTGTCGTCGCTGAATCCCGCACACTTTGTCCATACCGGACCGTGTCGGGTTTTGCCTCTGATCTGGTCGTCACGCGTTCGCGCAACGCCCCTGTCCCTGCACGTGGACCGCCCGTCACCTGACAATTTCCGACAGTACCCCAAAAAACATACCGCAGGCCCGACAAGTCTTGCGGAATCCTATTGTCATGGAGAGACAGATGACTTGCAAATCCCTGGCCCTTGCGGCCGCTTTCACCCTGACCGCCGGCTTTTCGCTGGCTGAAGACATCACCGTCGGCACGCTGGTGCTTAAAGACCCTTATGCCTTCGAGACCGCAAAAACGGCCCGCGCCGGCGGTGCCTTTGTCCGGATCGTCAACACCGGCAGCGACCCCGACAGGTTGTTGGACGTCCGCGCGGACTATCCCAAAGTCCAGGTGCACGAAACCATCGAGAAGGACGGTATTGCCAGGATGCAACCCGCCGGCGAAATCGACATCCCAGCAGGCGGCATGATTGAACTTAAGCCCGGCGGTTATCACATCATGTTCATGGGCCTGAAAGGCGCACAGCGTTTCAGCGTGGGCGAGACCGTCGAAGCAACACTGGTTTTCGAACAAGCCGGCGAAGTTACCATCGACTTCCCGGTACGCAAGCGTACGGGTGGCAAGGCTGACATGGGGCAGATGGGCACCATGGAACAGGGTAACAACGCCTCGAACTGAACCTTACCGGGCGCGCGGGAATGCCGCGCGCCCCCTCTCGCGACAAAGGAATACAGACATGACATTATCCAGAACCACAATCGCCCTGGTCGGGTTCGTCGCCTTGGGTGCAGCCGGTCTTGCCACCTATACCATCCTTGGCCCGCGGGATCCGGCATCTTGCGCCCAATCCCAGGTGGCCGGAGCAACCATCGGCGGCCCCTTCACACTGGTTGACGAAACCGGGCGCACCGTTACCGACCGCGACATCATCACCAAGCCTTCTCTGGTCTATTTCGGCTACACTTTCTGCCCCGATGTCTGCCCCACCGACAGCGCGCGCAATGCCGAGGCGCTGGATCTACTCCAATCACGCGGGATCGACGCACAGGCCCTGTTCATTTCAATCGACCCCGAACGAGACACCGTCGAACAAGTGGCGGAATTCACCGACCTCTTCCATCCCGACATGATCGGCCTGACCGGATCAAGCGAACAAGTGGCCGCAGTCTCCAAGACCTACAAAACATACTTTGCAAAACAGGAGACGGGCGACGAATATTACCTGATGGATCACTCGACCTTCACTTATCTGGTTCTTCCCGACCTTGGCTTTGTCGATTTCTTCCGACGGGACACGACGCCTGAAACCATCGCCAACACGGTTGCCTGTTTTGCCGAACAATCCTGACCGCAATGACGCTTCTAAACTGCGGGGAAACCCTCCTAAGACGCGCGCCATCGCGATCACGCGAAAGCGTCTTACCCCGGCGAACTTTCTCGTCAAGAAGATCGAATGCGGGGGGCGGCGCACACCTGATCAAAGCGGACACTGTGATATCAAACAAAATCGGTTGTCTGCTGGACAGGAGGCACAGGGGATCACATGCGGGACATTTACAGCCCCTGCCCGACCACAAAAAAAACGCCCGCACAAGGCGGGCGTTAAGTTATTGAGGCAGGTTTCATACAGGCAAGAAACCTATCGAGCAGTGACACTGTTATAAGCTTTTTTGATCAACTGTCCAAGCTAAAAGTTTGATAAGACAAGAATCCCTTGGTAGCGTATGGGTTAAGAAAATAAGGCTTGAGCAGGATTGTTGCCAAATTGGGACCAGATAATTTCCATTTCGTACGCGCCGCAATTGTCGGAATCGCGCTGTTTTTCACCCCGTCGGACGGAATCGCAGAATCGGATGCCGGAACGACTCATGGCATAGCTATGTATGGCGCCCCCGCCCTGCCACATGATTTTGTGTCTTTGCCTTATGCCAACCCCGATGCCCCCAAGGGCGGGCGCGTGGTGTTTGGCAATACCGGCGGGTTCAATTCGCTTAATCCGTTCACCCAGAAAGGCACCGCCCCCTGGCAGCAAAGATTCTGGGGATATGAATCGCTTATGGGGCGGTCGTGGGACGAACCGTTCACACTTTATGGTCTGCTGGCCGAATCGATTCGCACCGCCCCGGACCGGTCCTGGGTCGAATTCACCCTGCGACCCGAGGCCCGATTCTCTGACGGTAGCCCGGTCACGGTCGAGGATGTGATCTGGTCCTACGAGGTTCTGGGCACCCAAGGCCACCTGCGCTATCGCGGTTTCTGGAAGCTGATCGACGAAATCAAAGCCACCGGACCGCGCACCGTGCGCATCACCTTTAACCGCGAAGACCGCGAGTTGGCGCTGATCGCCGGCTTGCGCCCGATCCTGCAAAAGGCGCAATGGCAGGGGCGCGATTTCACCGCCGGAGGTCTGGATAACATTCCCATCGGTACCGGTGCCTATGTGGTAGAAGAGTACGAACTTGGGCGGTTTGTGTCGATGCGGCGCAACCCGCAGTACTGGGGCCGCGATCTGCCGTTTCGTCGCGGCACGCTGAACTTTGACGAATTGCGGATCGAGTTCTTTGCCGACGCCACCGTGTTGTTCGAGGCTTTCAAGGCGGGCGAATTAACCGTGATCCGCGAATCCAACGCCGAGAAATGGGCGCAGCAGTATGACTTCCCCGCCGTTGAACGCGGCGATGTGGTGAAATCGGAAATTCCCCACAGTCGTCCTTCGGGCATGACCGGGCTGGTGATGAACACAAGGCACGCGCCGTTCGATGACTGGAGGGTGCGTCAGGCGATGCTGTTGGCGTTCAACTTTGAATATATCAACGATACCGTCACCGGCGGGGCGCAAAGGCGCATCACCTCGTATTACTCTGGCTCGGAACTGGGGATGGTGCCCGGTGCGGCCAAGGGGCGGGTGGCGGAGTTGCTGGCCCCCTATGCGGACGATCTGCCCCCCGGCACGCTTGAGGGTTACGCCCTGCCGGTGGGCGACGGCACCGCGCGCAACCGCAAGAACCTGCGCCGGGCGGTGAAATTGCTGGCCGATGCGGGCTGGACCATTACCGACGGGCAGTTGCGCAATGGCGCGGGCGATCCATTCGTGTTTCAGGTGTTGTTGCGCAAGGGCAATGGCGACATGGCGACGATAATCGACATCTATACCCCGGCGCTGGCCCGGCTTGGCATCACTGTTAAAGTCGATTCCGTCGATAACGCGCAATACACCGCGCGGGTCAGCGAATTTGACTATGACATGACCAGTTTCCGCCGCGATCTGTCGCTGTCGCCGGGCAATGAACAGCGGCTTTACTGGGGCAGTGAAGTGGCCGACGTGCCGGGATCGCGCAATCTGATGGGGGTGAAATCAGCTGCGATTGACGGGCTGATCGACGCCATGCTGACGTCAAAGGACCGCGCCGATTTCACCGCCGCCGTGCATGCGCTTGACCGGGTGCTAAGTGCCGGGCGTTATGTCATTCCGATCTGGCGGTTCGATATTGGCCGCATTGCCCATGACCGCCACCTGAAATACCCCGACCGCCTGCCGATCTACGGCGACCGCCCCGGTTTCCTGCCGGATGTATGGTGGTATCAGAACGACTGAAGGAGAGCGCAATGACCGACTATTACGACCTTGGCCCCTATCGGCGCGCGGTTACCACCCATTCGCCCAAAGCGCAGATGTGGTTCGACCGCGGTTTGCTGTGGTGTTTTGGCTATAACCACGACGAATCGGTGGCCTGTTTCCAAAAGGCGGTAAAGGCCGATCCCGATCTGGCGATTGCCTATTGGGGCATCGCCTATGCGTCCGGGTGCAATTACAACAAACCGTGGGAGGCGTTCGACAAAGCGGACGCACTGCAATCGGTGGCGCGCGCCTACGAGGCCACGCAAGAGGCGTTGAAACGAATTGATAACGCCTCAGAAGGCGAGGCCGGTCTGATCCGCGCCCTTGCCTATCGCTATCCATCGCCCGACCCGGCCCCTGACATGAACACATGGAACAACGATTTCGCCGATGCCATGCGCAAGGTGCACGCCAGCTATCCGGACGATCTGGACGTGGTGACGCTGTTTTGCGAGGCGATCATGAACCGCACGCCTTGGGCCTTGTGGGACCTCAAAACCGGGCAGATCGCCGAAGGGGCCGACACCGCCGAGGCCATCGAAGTGTTGGAACACGCCCTGAAACACCCCGGCGCGATGCAGCATCCGGGCCTGTTGCACATCTATATTCACCTGATGGAGATGTCGCCCCATCCCGAACGCGCGCTAAAGGCCGGCGACGCGCTGCGCGGGTTGGTGCCGGACGCGGGGCATCTTAACCACATGCCCACGCATATTGACGTGCTGTGCGGGCATTACGAACGGGTTGTGTCGTCGAACGAGGCCGCCATTGTCGCGGATCGCAAGTTTTTGGCCCGCGAGGGGCCGCTGAATTTCTATTCGCTGTATCGCTGCCACGATTATCATTTCAAGATCTACGGCGCGATGTTCATGGGGCGCTATCGGGACGCGATCGAGACCAGCGACGAGATGATTTCGACCCTGCCTGAAGAGCTGCTGACGCAGACCTCTCCGCCGATGGCCGACTGGCTGGAAGGGTTCATTTCGATGAAGCAACACGTCTATATCCGCTTTGGCAAATGGCAGGAAATCATCAAGCAGCCGCTGCCGGAAAACGCCGATCTGTTCTGCGTCACCACCGCGATGATGCATTACGCCAAGGCCGTGGCATGGGCCGCCAGCGGCAATGTTGAGCCGGCGGAAAAAGAGGCTATCCTGTTCGAGGCGGCGGTCAAACGCGTCCCCGCCACGCGCTATGTGTTCAACAACACCTGTCTGGATATTCTGGCCGTGGCGCGCGAAATGATGCTGGGCGAGATTGAGTATCGCAAGGAAAACTACGCTGCCGCCTATGCCCACCTGCGTAAATCGGTCGAGATGGACGACAACCTGCCCTACGACGAACCCTGGGGCTGGATGCAGCCCACCCGCCACGCGCTGGCCGCGTTGCTGTTGGAACAGGGCCACGTCGAGGAATCCGCCGCCGTCTACCGCGCCGATCTGGGGCTGGATGCCACCCTGTCACGCGCCTGTCAGCACCCGGATAACGTCTGGAGCCTGCACGGCTACCACGATTGCCTGACCCGGCTAGGGCGCGTGGACGAGGCGGTGATTATCAAGCAACGCCTTGATCTGGCCAACGCGCGTACGGATGTGCCGGTGAAATCGTCGTGTTTCTGCAAGATGGGTAGTTTTTAGGCCAAGTAACGCACCGTTCCCGCCGGGCAAAGCCCTGCGCGGGAACGGCGGTTTAAGTCGGTTTGGATTTAATCCTCGCCGCCTTCCATGATCTCAAGGATTTCATCGGGAATATCCGCCTTTGAGAACAGTTTTTGTTCTTCCTCGTCATGCACAAAGGCGATGATCGCGGCCAGATCATCGCCGCTTAGTTCGATCTGTTCGCCCAGTTCATCCTCTTGCATCATGATCATCGCCGGGGCACCGCGCCACATGTTGGCGGCAAAATCGAAGGCATTCATCGGGTGTTCCATCACGTCGGCGGAAAACTCGGGCGCGTCTTCGCCGCCGATGCCGTTGACCGAATGGCACACCACGCAGCCCTTGGACCCAAACAACAAACGGCCCTTTTCGGCGTTGAAGGCCGGGATCGCCAAGCCATTTTCCAGAATGAACCCAGAGGTCGACATTCGGTCGCTGACCATCGATCCGTGGTCTTCGCCGTTGCTGGCATAGGCGGCCCCGCTGGCGAGCATCAGGGCAATCCCTGCGCCGATCAGGTTGATGTTCTTAAACATGTTGGTCTCCTTTATTTGCTTAGAATTGGGGTAGTGGCTGTGGATGGTGGCTGTTAAAATTTGCCAGAGTACTGGAATATATATTCAAAATGCCGAATTTATAGGACAGGTCCCCCATGGCGGTGGCGTGATCAGTCCGCGTGACAATAGTCTGGTACAGAACCTGCACCACTCTCTTGTTCTGGATCAATAAAACCGGCGCGCTCACAGCAATGTGAAAGCCTCTAGGCCAGCGAGGTCACCCACAGGATGGTCGCATCCTCGTCGCTTAGCGATATCACGTTGTGGCCCATGGTGGCGTCGTAATAGGCGCTGTCGCCGCGGCGCATTTCCACCGGTTCGTAGAATTCGGTGAACAGCCGGACGATGCCGGTCAGCACATACAGGAACTCTTCGCCGTCATGGCGCACCCAGCCGTCAAATTCGTCCATGGATCGCGCGCGGATACGGGCGCGGTAGGGCAGCATTTTCTTGGCGCTCAGGCTGTCGCCCAGCAATTCATGCTCATATGTGGCGGTGGCGTGGGCGGCACCCTGCCCGGCGCTGGTCACCGACATGCGCCCGCCGGCACGTTCGCTTTGCGGCGCGGTGAACAGTTGCGGGACGGAAATCTCAAGCCCCTCGGCCAGCTTTTTCAGCGCGTCAAAGGTCGGCGACATCTGACCGTTTTCAATCTTTGACAAGGTCGATCGCGCCAGCCCGGCCTTTTGCGCCGCCTGTTCCAGCGTCCAGTTGCGCGCCTTGCGCAACCCCCGCACCCGCGCGCCCAGATCAAGCGGTTCGGCGGCGTAAGGGTCACCCGACCTGCGGGCAATCTGGATCAAGGATGGGGGCGCGGCGCGGCTCATGCCCCTTCTATAGGTTCGCGCGCGCACGCTTGCAACGCACCCGCGCGCGGGCTAGCCAGTACGCTATGAAATCAGTGTTTGACCAAGGCCCGCCGCCACCCTGCCCCACCCCGTTCAACATGGCCGCACATGTGCTGGCACATGCGGGCGATATGCCGGACAAAGTGGCGTTGTCGGTGCTGCATGATGGCACCAGCGACGATTGGCCCTTCGGCGATCTTGAACGCGCGGTGCGCGCCACCGGCACCGGGTTGCTGCGCGCAGGGCTGACGCCGGGGCAAATCGTGCTGATGCGGTTGGGCAATACGGTGGATTTCCCGATTGCCTATCTCGGCGCGATTGCCGCGGGGCTGGTGCCGGTGCCGACGTCGTCGCAACTGACCCGCGCCGAAACGGCGGTGATGATTGCCGATCTAAGCCCCGGCGCGGTGTTGCATGACCCGGCTGTGGCCTGCGCGGCGCATCCCCGCATCATTAACGTGGCAGACCTGCGCGCCATGCGGGCCTTGCCGCCCTGTGACTGGCACATGGGCGACCCGGATCGCATGGGGTATATCGTTTATACCTCTGGCACCTCGGGCAAGCCGCGCGCGGTGGCGCATGCGCATCGGGCGATCTGGGCGCGCCGTATGATGGTTAAGGGCTGGTATGATCTTGGCCCCGAGGACCGACTGTGCCACGCGGGCGCGTTCAACTGGACCTATACGCTGGGCACCGGATTGATGGACCCCTGGGCGATCGGCGCGACGGCGCTGATTCCGGCCCCCGGCAGCGATATTGCCGCCCTGCCCGCATTGCTTGCCCGCCACAAGGCAACGATCTTTGCCGCCGCACCGGGGGTTTATCGCAAGATGTTGCAGGGGGTGACGCGCATGGACGCCCCGTCGCTGCGTCATGGGTTAAGTGCGGGGGAAAAGCTGTCGCGCCCTTTGCATGACGCGTGGCGCGCGGCCACGGGCACGGACCTGTATGAGGCTTATGGCATGTCGGAATGTTCCACTTTCATTTCGTCCAGCCCGGCGCACCCGGCCCACGCTGATGCATTGGGCCAGCCGCAACAGGGGCGCCGCGTGGCGATCCTTGGGCCGGACGGGCCGGTGGAGATGGGCGCGGAAGGCACCATTGCCATTGCCCGCGATGATCCGGGGTTGATGCTGGGTTATCTGGGCGCGCCCGATGAAACCGCCGCAAGGATGATGGGCGACTGGTTCGTGACCGGCGACCGGGGCGTGATGGCACCGAACGGACAGATCACCTATCAGGGGCGCGATGACGACATGATGAACGCAGGCGGCTATCGCGTCTCGCCGCTGGAGGTCGAGGCCGCGCTGGCGCATTTCCCCACCCTGACCCAGATCGGCGTGACGCAAGTCGAGGTCAAACCCGGCGTGCGCATCATCGCCGCGTTCTATACCGCCCCCGCCCCACTGGACGAAGCCGCGCTGGATGCCTATGTGAACGACAAGCTGGCCCGCTATAAACACCCGCGCGCCTATATCCACCTGCCATCCCTGCCCAGCGGGGCCAATGGCAAGCTGCAACGCCGCGCCCTGCCCGGCTTATTCAAGGCCAGACCCAAATGACCGATCCTGTCACACTTGATATCATCTCAGACCCGATCTGCCCGTGGTGCTATATCGGCAAAACCCAGCTTGATATCGCGCTGGCCGCCCACCCCGAACACCGGTTCGCGATCCAGTGGCACCCGTTTCAGTTGAACCCCGACATGCCGCGCGAAGGCATGGACCGGCGCGACTATCTTGAGGCCAAGTTTGGCGGCCAAAAGGGTGCGGTGCAGGCCTATATGCCGGTGGTCGAAAAGGCCGAGGCGCTGGGGCTGAAGATCGACTTTGAAGGCATGAAGCGCACGCCCAACACCATCGACGCCCACCGGCTGATCCACTGGGCCGGCATCGAGAGCAAACAGAACGTCACCGTGGATGCGTTGTTTCACGCCTATTTCGTCGAGGCGCGCGACATTGGCGCGCATGAGGTTCTGGGTGACATCGCCGATTCCGTCGGGCTGGATGCGTCTTTGGTGCTGAAACTGCTGTCCACCGACGAAGACGTGGCCGAAATCCGCGCCCGCGACACCCATAGCCGGGAAATGGGCGTTACATCCGTGCCGACATTCGTGGTCGCCGGTCAGCACGCGGTGCCGGGCGCGCAACCGCCCGAGTTGTGGGCCAAAGTGATTGCGGAAATGAACCAAAAGACCGGCGCATGATCAAGTTCAAGACCCATACCATCATCATCTCGCTGGGTGGCGTCATCGCGCTGGGCACGGTGTTTTTCCGGCTGGTCGAAGGCTGGACATGGTTGGAATCGTATTTCTTTACCGTCATCACCATATCCACGGTCGGTTATGGCAAACTGGTGCCGGTGACGCCGCTGGGCATGATCGGTACCACCGTGTTAATCTTTGTCGGGCTTGGCGTGTTTGTCGTGGCGATCCAGCAATTTGCCCTGTTTCACATGAAGAAACGCGAAGAACACACCGAATGGCTGATCGCGCAGTTAGGCCAGGTCGAGGACGATGACCCGCCCGTTGCCAACGAGGACGACGAACCGCTTGCCTGTGCGCCGGCGCACAAATCCGCGCGCAAACCTGCACAGTAAGGCGTACTTGGGTTTGCTCTGATGCACGATGTATTGCAAATCGCATTCGAGCCTCAGCGAGAGGCAGCGATTTGCAATTCAGGACCAACCCAATCCGCCAAAGGATTGCGCGGCTGGCTCTGGCACCGACCAAAAATGCATGATAGCTAACATGTGTATTTAATGCGTTTCGTGCCCCTGTCGGCGCGTAACGCTGTAGCGGACTAACCACATGCAAAACCGGATGTCGCGGGCAGAATTCATTGCGCTGATTGCGATGATGTTTGCCACCATCGCCTTTTCGATCGACTCTATGCTGCCTGCCCTGCCCGAGATCGGTGCAGAACTTAGCCCTGATGACGTCAACCGCGCCGGGTTGATCCTGACGGCGTTTGTTCTGGGTATGGGGCTGGGGACGTTTTTCACCGGGCCGCTGTCAGATGCGTTTGGCCGCAAAAGGGTGATTTTCATCGGCTCGCTGTTGTATATCGCGGCGGCGTTTGCGGCTTGGGCGAGTTCTTCGCTGGAA